>CAITXW010000059.1 GCA_903896425.1 uncultured beta proteobacterium
ACGGTCACGGTGCTGATCGAGCGCCGTGTCAAGCACGAGCTCTACGGCAAGATCGTCGGCAAGTCGAGCAAGTACCACGCCCATGATGAAAATGGCGAGTACAAGCTGGGCGATGTCGTCGAGATTACCGAAAGCAGGCCAATCTCGAAAACCAAGAACTGGGTTGCGACCCGTTTGGTTCAAAAGGCAGCGGCCGTCTAGGCCTTTGCAGTCTGCGGACTGCATGCTTCTCAAAAACGGCTCACAATGTGAGCCGTTTTCATTGGTTCATTCATCCGGCCGGACACAGGGTTTGCGCGGTGGATTTTCATTTCATTTTTAGGAGCATTAAATGATTAAAACAGGTGATCGTCTTCCAGCCGCAACGCTGATGGAGTATTCGGAAGTTGAAGGGGGTGGTTGCAGTCTGGGCCCGAACCCGGTTGATGTGATCAAGGCCAGTGCGGGCAAAACAATTGCCCTGTTTGCGCTGCCGGGCGCTTTCACACCAACCTGCTCCGCTAAGCACGTGCCGGGTTATGTTGAAAAGTTTGCCGAACTCAAGGCGGCCGGCGTCGATGAAATCTGGTGCATCAGCGTCAACGACGCTTTCGTGATGGGCGCCTGGGCCCGTGATCAAAAAACGGATGGCAAGGTTCGCATGCTGGGTGACGGCGATGCCGTCTTTACCAAGGCCACCGGTCTGACGCTGGACCTGACTGGCAGGGGTATGGGTCTGCGCAGCAATCGTTACTCCATGCTGGTCAAGGATGGCGTGGTGGTTACGCTGAACATCGAAGCACCTGGAAAATTCGAAGCCAGCGACGCTGCGACCCTGCTGGCACAAGCCAAGGCCTGAGGAACATCGACTCAGCAGCGTCAGCCAAAGGCGCTGCTCAGAGTCTGGCCATCAGGTAGTGTGCTCCTGCGATCGGGTTGTGGTAGTAGGGCGGCACTTCCTCAAAGCCGAGGTCCTGGTAGAGCACGCGTGCGCTCTCCATGTCGTCGAGCGTGTCGAGTAGCACGCAGCCATACCCTGCCAGGCGCGCGCAGTCCAGCATCGCTTCAGCCAACTGGCGACCGACACCCAGGCGGCGAAAAGCGTCGCGCACATACAGTCGTTTCATCTCGCTCGCGTTCGGGTAGTCAACGCCGTCGAGCGGGCGTAGCGCGCAGCAGCCTGCCAGTTCGCCATCGACCAAGGCCAGCAGCAAGGCCCCGCGCGGTGCGGCGTACTGCCCCGGCAGTTGCGCCAACTCCTCCTCGAAGCCCTGAAAGCACAGGTCAACCGCCAGCGTGGTGGCGTATTCACGAAAAATTGCGCGCACCCGGTCGAACTCCTTAGCAGAGTGGGGGGTGATGAAGCGGATGTCTCTTTTATTCACGCGTTTGATTGACCGAGGTAGGTGGCCAATTGGATGGCAAGTGTCGGTAATTTAACCTGCTTGCCCTAAGAGCCACGCCACCAGGGCTGCGCAAGCGCTCAGGATGGCAGCCGCCAGCAGGCGCGAGCGCGCATCATCACGCGAGGGCTTGGCGGCAAATGCGAGTAGCTTGTCGCCGTGAATCATGGGGCCGACCAGATTTTCACCCTTCTTGAGTCGATACAAAACAATGGCGCCGATGTGCAGCGCTACCAAGCCCAGCAGTACCAGTTTGCCAATCTCTGTGTGATAGAAAGTGGCGACGTGCACCGTGGCTTCAGAAGCGAACTTGGCCAGTGGACCGGATGCAGCAACCTCGTCGTCACTGAGCAGCCCACTGGCAACCTGCAGCAACAAAAAACCCAGCAGGGCGAAGACCGAACCGGCGCCCATTGGATTGTGTCCGGTCGAATGCTCTGCAGCCCGGTCTCCCTTCAGGTAACGCAGCACGGTGGCCGGAGAATAAAGAAACGAGCCAAAGCGCGACCAGTGCCCTCCGACCAGGCCCCAGACCAGGCGAAACAGCAGCAGGGTCAGGGTCGCGTAGCCGCATCGGAAATGCCAGGTCATTGCTGTACCGCCGATGCTGGCGGTTGCCAGCAAGCCGATCACGCAGACCACCAATGCCCAATGAAATACGCGGGTGGGTAAATCCCATACTCTGACTGTGGTTGCCATGTGTGTTGTCAACGTCCGGAACTACAAAGCCCTATTGTCTGAGCATTCTGTTTTTTGCGTTGATCGCTTTCTGATTCCCCTAGCAACGTAATTCTGCAGGACTTTGTCGCTACAGCTGTGCCTCAACCACAGCTGATGCCCCTTATTAACTCTGGAAAATCATGAAGAAAATTTTTACCTTCGCACTGCTCGCCACGGCTCTGGCTTACTCAGCATCGGCCAGCGCCCAGTTTGCCAAGCCGGAAGACGCCATCAAATACCGCAAAAGCGCATTGTTTGTGATGCAGCAGAATTTCGGACGTGTCGCGGCCATGGCATCGGGCAAGGTGCCGTTTGATGCCAAGAGCGCAGCCGAAAGCGCGGCAGTAGCAGAATTCATGTCGAAACTTCCCTGGGCCGCTTTTGGTGAAGGCACCGACAAGGGTGAAACTCGCGCCAAGCCGGAAATCTGGAAAGAGCGCGCCAAGTTCCAGGAATACGCTGAGAAGACACAGGCCGAATTGACAAAACTCGCAGTTGCTGCCAAAGCTGGCAATCTCGACGCCATCAAGACTGCTGTTGCCGCGACGGGCGGGACCTGCAAGACCTGTCACGACGCCTACCGCAAAGAGTAATCGCGCGGGGGGCGGCGCGCACAATCGCCACCCGGTAGCCGTCACGGATGCGGCGCATGGCAACTGCTGCTTGCGCAGCACAGATAATCGGCTCATGCGTCAATTCCCGACAGATACCCTTTTGCCTGCGCGCGCGGCCATTCTTGTATTTCTTTCCTTTGCCTTCGCCTACTTTCTTTCGGCGCTGATCCGGGCCATCACGGCCACCTTGTCGCCGACGCTGACGCTGGAATTTGCCCTCAGCGCCAGCGAACTGGGCCTGCTCGCCGGTGGTTACTTTCTGGGTTTCGCAGCAACCCAGTTACCGCTCGGAACCTGGCTGGATCGACACGGCCCGCGAACGGTTATTCTTTACTTCCTGCTGGTCGCGGCCCTGGGTTGCGTTGTTTTTTCCTTTGCCACGAGTTTTACTGGCTTGCTGATTGGGCGGATTCTGTGTGGAATCGGTGTCAGCGCCTGCCTGATGGCACCGCTGACGGGCTACCGGCGTTGGTTTAAGGCCGCCACCCTGATGCGTGCCAACTCCTGGATGCTGATGACGGGCTCGCTCGGTATGATGGCTTCCACCTTGCCGGTGCAATGGTTGATGCCGCTGTTTGGCTGGCGTGTGCTGT
The DNA here is from genome assembly GCA_903896425.1 of uncultured beta proteobacterium. Lineage (GTDB taxonomy): Bacteria > Pseudomonadota > Gammaproteobacteria > Burkholderiales > Burkholderiaceae_C > Rhodoferax. The sequence goes on from CAITXW010000059.1 coordinate 3,310, forward strand.
TCTGGGGCCTGGCTGTACTGATTCTTTTGTCTATCGCATGGATTGCCTGGCAAGTGCCGAAATGGGAACTCTCGTCATCGCCTGCGGGTGAGATGGGACGCGCCAAAGTCAGTTATACCGAAGTCTGGAAACACCCTTATTTTCGCAAGATGGCACCGATCGGATTTTGTATTTACGGCGGGCTGGTCGCCATGCAGACGCTGTGGGCGGTGCCGTGGATGATCAAGGTCGATGGCTACAGTGCCATGCAGGCGGCCAGCGGTTTGTTCTGGATGAATATCGCGATGCTGTGTGCATTCTGGACTTGGGGTCTGGTCAATCCCGCTTTGACGCGGCGCGGCTTTCATGCCGACTGGCTGATTGCCCGCGGGCTGCCGCTGAGCTTTGTGCTGCTGGCCATCATCATCATCATGGGGCCTACCGAGTCCGGCCTGTCGGCTGTCCTATGGGCCGCGTACTGTGTCAGTTGCTCCTTTGTTTCGCTGGCGCAACCAGCGGTTGGCATGGCCTTCGCTCCCGCCATCGCAGGGCGCGCGCTTTCGGCCTACAACCTGGTGATCTTTGCCGGCGTCTTTGTGGTTCAGTGGGGTGTGGGCCTCGCGGTAGACGGGTTCAAGGCGTTGGGTTTGAGTGAAATTGAAGCCTTCCAGTCAGCGTTGGGCCTGTACTGGGTTTGCTGCGTTCTCTCGTATTTTTATTTTCTGGTCACAAAAAGTCATAATCCAAGCACCTGACATATTGGAAAACACGCTGGCGCAGGGCTCCACTCGTCGCGCCTTCCTTCCACTTTAGCAAATGAACGGCATCTTTATCATCGCTCACGCACCACTGGCCAGCGCCCTGCGTCAGTGTGTCCTGCACGTGTTTCCGGACGGTGAGCCTGGTTTGGCAGCGTTTGATGTGCAGCCTAACCTGCCGCCTGAAGAAACCCTGGCAGCGGCCCGACAGGCGTTGGCCTTGCTCAACACCGCGCAGACCCTGGTGCTGACCGATGTGTTTGGCGCCACGCCCTGCAATGTCGCGCAGCATCTGGTTGATGGCGTGAATTCAAAGTTGATAGCAGGGGTTAATTTGCCCATGCTGTTGCGTACCGTGACCTACTGTCGGGAACCGTTGGATGCCTTGTTGGCGCGGGCATTGGCCGGCGGCACGCAAGGGGTCATGCAGGTGGCGAACACGGCGCCGCAGAACCAGGTGAAAAAGAAAAATGAGCAAAGCAACTACGACCATCACCAATAAGTTGGGTCTGCATGCCCGTGCCTCGGCCAAACTGACCAAGCTCGCGGGTAGCTTCCCGTGTGAGGTCTGGCTGAGCAAGGGTGAGCGGCGTGTCAATGCCAAGAGCATCATGGGTGTGATGATGCTGGCGGCCGGGATCGGCAGTTCGGTTGAAATCGAGGCCAATGGTGAGCGCGAGCAGGAGGCTGTGGACGCCGTGCTGGCCCTGATTGCCGACAAGTTCGGAGAGGGTGAGTGACCTTTTCCATCCACGGTCTGGCGGTCGCGCGCGGCATCGCCATCGGGCGCGCGGTGCTGGTGGCATCGAGCCGGGTGGACGTTGCGCATTACTTTATTGAACCTTCCGAGGTGCGTGCCGAGATTGAACGGGTGCGCGATGGACGTGACGCCGTGATGGATGAGATTCACCGCCTGCAGACCAGTGTTGCGCACATGGGACCGAAAGAGGCTCCGCATGAATTGACGGCGCTGCTTGACGTGCACCTGATGCTGCTGCAGGACGAGGAATTGATTGGCGGCGTCAAACACTGGATAACTGATCGCCTGTACAACGCCGAGTGGGCGCTGACGACGCAACTCGAGGTGATTGCGCGCCAGTTCGACGAGATGGAAGACGAGTATCTGCGCGAACGCAAGGCCGATCTGGAGCAAATCACCGAAAAAGTTTTGCGCGCCATGAAGGGCGCGGCTTCACCTGTGGCGCAGCACGCCAGCCGGAATGCGCGCAAGAAGTCGCAACAGGATCTATTGCTTGACGACACGGTTGATGTGCCGCTGATCCTGATCGCGCACGATTTGTCGCCGGCCGACATGCTGCAGTTCAAGCAAAGCGTGTTTGCCGGCTTCATTACCGCTGTTGGCGGCAAGACCTCACATACTGCGATCGTTGCGCGCAGCCTGGATATTCCGGCCGTGGTTGGTGCCCGTCTGGCAAGCCAGTTGGTGCGCCAGGACGACTGGGTCATCATCGACGGTGACGCTGGCGTCGTGGTGGTCGATCCCTCACCCATCATCCTGGCCGAGTACGGGTTCAAGCAACGCCAGCACCAACTCGATCGCGGTCGCTTGTCACGCCTGCTGCACACGCCGGCGGTCACGCTGGACGGGAAGAAGATTGAATTGTTGGCCAACATCGAAATGCCCGAGGATGCGCCAACCGCCATCAAGTCCGGTGCGGTTGGTGTCGGTTTGTTCCGCAGTGAATTTCTCTTTATGGGTCGCCAGGGCAAGTTGCCCAACGAAGAAGAGCAGTACCAGGCCTACCGGCGTGCGATCGAAGGCATGCAGGGTTTGCCGGTCACGATTCGCACCGTCGATGTTGGCGCTGACAAGCCGCTTGACGAGTCGCTGCAGGATTCCGCACATCTGAATCCAGCGCTGGGTTTGCGCGCCATCCGCTGGAGTCTGGCTGACCCGGCCATGTTCCTGACGCAACTGCGGGCGATCCTGCGCGCCGCTGCCCATGGACGTGCCAATTTATTGATACCGATGCTGGTTCATGCCAGCGAGATTCGGCACACGTTCGCCCTGATTGACCGGGCACGGGTCGAACTCGACAACCGTGGCGTCGCTTATGGTCCGCTCAGTATTGGCGCCATGATTGAGATCCCGGCGGCAGCCCTGACGCTCAAGGTTTTCCTGAAATACTTTGATTTTCTTTCCATCGGCACCAACGACCTGATTCAGTACACACTGGCAATCGATCGCGCTGACGAGTCGGTGGCGCATTTGTACGATCCCCTGCATCCTGCCGTTCTGCGACTGGTAGCGCTCACCATCGCCGAATGCAACGCCCAGGGCAAGCCTGTGAGTGTCTGCGGCGAGATGGCCGGCGACACCACGCTGACGCGTTTGCTGCTGGGCATGGGGCTGCGCAGTTTCTCCATGCATCCAGCACAGATTCTGGCTGTGAAACAGGAGGTTTTGCGGGCCGATGCCGCCAAGCTGGCCGCATGGACCGAGCGCGTGATGGCGTCCGACGAACCCGACCTTTTGATCAAGACGAATGCTTGAGACCGGACAAAGTCGTTTCACCCCGACCGTCTCGTAGCCCGAATCATTCATTCCTCCACCCTGCAGCAAACCAAGATCATGTCTATCTTTGAAATTGAGGGCGGCGTGCCACTGCGTGGCACGGTGCACGCATCGGGCAACAAGAACGCCATCCTGCCCATGATCGCGGCTTGCATCCTGACTGATCAGGAGGTGATTCTGGACAACGTGCCCGACATCATCGACGTGCGCCATATGCTCGAAGTCATCACCGATCTGGGTGGCAAGGTCGAGCGCAGCGGTGAGCGCGTCAGCATCCATGTGGCGCAGTTGCGCAAGAGCGAGATCGGGCGCGAGCTGTGCAACAAGGTGCGCACCTCGATCATGTGCGTGGCGCCACTGCTGCACCGCACCGGCAAGGCCAAGCTCTATCCGCCCGGAGGTGACGTGATCGGCCGGCGCCGGCTCGACACACATTTTTATGGACTGAAAAAACTGGGTGCCAGTTTGACAATTGACGAGACCTATGACTTTTCTGTGCCAGGCCGACTCACCGGTGCCGAACTGTTCTTTGACGAACCTTCCGTCACCGGAACCGAGCACATTCTGATGGCGGCGGTGGTCAGTGCCGGTCACACGTTGATCCGCAACGCGGCGAGCGAGCCCCATGTGCAGGACCTGGCACACATGCTCAACGCCATGGGCGCCAAAATCAGCGGCATCGGCACCAACCAACTCAGCGTCGAAGGGGTTTCGTCGCTGGGCGGTACCACGCACCGCGTTTGCCACGACCACATCGAGGCCGCCTCTTACCTCGCACTGGCGGCGGCGACTGGCGGTGAGATTCGCGTGCACGGAACCGATCTGCATTCCTACTGGATGTGCCGGCGCGTCTTTGCCACGCTGGGCGTCAAGATCGAGCTCTACAAGGACCACATCTTCCTGCCTGGCAACCAGGAGATGCGCATCACGCCCGATTACGATGGCTCCATGCCGGTGATTGGTGACGGTCCCTGGCCGCAGTTCGCCACGGATCAGATGAGTTGCATGATCACGCTGGCAACGCAGGTCGAGGGTAATGTGCTGTTTTTCGAGAAGATGTTCGAGTCGCGCCTGTACTTTGTCGACCGCTTGATCGCGATGGGCGCGCGTGCCGTCGTCTGCGATCCGCACCGCGTGGTGATCAGCGGGCGCGCCAAGCTGCGCGCCACGACACTGAGTTCACCCGACATCCGCGCTGGCATGGCCTTGCTCGGCGCGGCGCTGTGCGCCAGCGGCAAATCCACCGTGCAAAACGCCAACATGATCGAGCGCGGCTACGAGCGCGTCGAAGAAAAACTGCTGGCCCTGGGCGCGCGCATCACGCGTCGGGATTGATTCACTTTCCAAGCCAAGCTTGTTGTTTGTGTTTCGCCTCGCCGTGGCAAAACTGAAAAGCCCCAGACGCTAGGCAGAACGTTTGCGCGAACGCGCTGGTTTTGATGCGATCTGCTTGACAGGAGTTCCGGTCAAGCGTTCCAGAACATCATAGACAGCTGCGGTGTCATTCATGCCATGTCCGAGCGCCATTGCTGCGTTGTAAATCGGCATGGTGCTGGCAAACAACGGTGCCGGCGTGGCGCTGGCTTGAAGCGCATCATTGATCAAGCGCATGTCCTTCTGCCAGGTGGAAACTTTCATCGTGGCATCTTCCCACGTGCGATTGGCCATCGCAGGACCACGCACCTGGAACATGCGCGAACTTCCGGCGCCGTCTCCGATCACCTTGACAACCATGGCCGCATCCAGACCGCTGCGCACGCCCAGCAGAATGGCCTCAGCGGCCGAGACGTTGTGAATGGCCACCAGCAGATTGGCCACCAGTTTCATGCGGGTTCCGTTGCCGAATGCACCAACATCGTGGCGCACGCGCGCAAAACCATCGAACACCGCAGCGAAGGCCTTGATCGCCTTGGTGTCACCGCTGGCATAGACAGCGAGGTCACGCGTGAGTGCCTGCGCGCCGGTGCCTGAAAGGGTGCAATCGAGTAACTTGATACTGTGCTTTGACAATGCCACCAGAGCACGTTGTTTTGCGGACTCTGGAAGCGTACTTGTTTCGGCGGCAACGATGCCTTTGACTTTGGATGCGATCAGTTCGGCGCATACCTGATCCAGTGCTGCTTCACTGGGCAATGACAGCACAATTTGGCGGCAGTTCTGTGCGACTTCCGCGATGCTGGTGCAAGGGTGTCCACCCGCTTTCTTGAGCCGGGCGTAAGCAGTGGGCACCGGGTCATAACCGTACACGGAGAATCCCGCTTTCGCCAGATTGATGGCCATGGCGGAACCCATGATTCCCAAGCCGATGACGCCAACAGTGCGGTCGCCGTGAGTGTTTACAGTTGTCATTGAAGGTACTTCCAGTTGAATGAATGAGGGCGCATTTGTAGCGTACGCTCGGGCGCGTGAAAGCCGCCGAATAAGTGTATCACTTCTATTTATCACTCGAACAATAACGAGACGTATTCGGATAGAATGCGCTAATTCATAACATGAGGAGAGCTTGCATGGAAAGCGTTCGCGTTCCAGTTGCCATTATTGGATCAGGCAATATCGGCACCGATTTGATGATCAAGGTGATGCGCAAATCAAAGCACCTGGTGATGGGTGCAATGGTCGGCATTGACGCGTTGTCCGACGGCTTGGCGCGCGCCAAGCGCCTGGGCGTACCGGCGACCAGCGATGGCGTCGAAGGTTTGTTGAAGTTACCGAATTTCAAGGACATCAAGATCGTATTTGATGCGACTTCGGCTGGCGCGCATGCGCACCACAATGCCGTGTTGCAAGCGCATGGTGTGCAGGTCATCGATCTGACACCGGCAGCCATCGGCCCCTATGTGATTCCGGTGGTGAACCTTGAAGAGCATTTGCACAGCACCAACATCAACATGGTCACCTGTGGTGGGCAGGCCACTATTCCAATGGTTTACGCGGTATCACGCGTAGCCAAGGTGCACTATGCTGAAATCGTTGCCTCGATTGCCAGCAAGTCGGCCGGGCCGGGCACACGCGCCAACATTGATGAGTTCACTGAAACCACATCCAGGGCCATCGTCAAACTGGGCGGCGCCGAAAGAGGAAAGGCCATCATCATCCTCAACCCGGCCGAGCCTCCGCTGATCATGCGTGACACCGTGTATTGCTTTGCGCAAGAGGGCGCAGACGAAGCGGCCATCTGTCAATCGGTGGATGACATCGCGGCGCAGGTAGCCGCTTACGTGCCCGGATACCGGCTCAAGCAAAGCGTGCAGTTTGAAAAAATCACGGCCGATAGTGCTTTGAATATTCCGGGTCTGAGCAAGCGCAACGGCCTCAAAGTATCGATCTACCTTGAAGTCGAAGGCGCTGCACATTACCTGCCGAGCTATGCGGGCAATCTTGACATCATGACCTCAGCCGCGCTCGCTGCAGCTGAGCGGTTTGCGATCGAAAAATTCGCGCTGGCCGCTTGAATCGGCGCAAGACGCTGCAAAGGAGCATCATGGACAAATCCAAAAAAGTCTACATATCGGACGTTACGCTTCGTGACGGCATGCATTCACGGCGTCACCAGTACACCCTGTCTCAGGTCGCCACCATCGCCAAGGCCCTTGATGAGGCTGGTGTGGATTCAATCGAAATCGCGCATGGTGACGGCTTGGCCGGGTCAAGTTTCAATTACGGGTTCGGCTTGCATACCGATCTCGAATGGATAGAGGCAGTCGCCAGCGTGGTCAAGCACGCGCAGGTGGCAACGCTTCATATTCCCGGAATCGCTACCGTGCATGATCTGGCCCAAGCGTACAAGGCGGGTGCGCGCACGGTACGTATTGCCACCCACTGCACCGAGGCCGATATCTCGAAGCAGCACATTGCGTACGCGCGCTCTTTGGGCATGGATACCGTGGGTTTCCTGATGATGTCGCATATGGTGACGCCAGCTGAACTGGCGAAGCAGGCGCTGCTGATGGAGTCGTATGGTGCGCAGTGCGTCTATGTCACGGATTCCGCCGGCGCGATGTTAATGGACGATGCACGCGACAAGATACGCGCCGTGCGCCAGGCGCTCAAGGCTGAAACACAGGTTGGAATTCATTGCCATCACAACCTGACGCTGGGCGTGGCCAATTCAATCATCGCGCTGGAAGAAGGTGCCTACCGTGTTGATGCGGCGCTCGCGGGCATGGGTGCTGGCGCAGGCAATACGCCAATTGAGGCGCTGATTGCCGTGCTCAACCGCATGCAAATCAGTCACGGCTGCGATTTGAAGAAACTGATCGACGCGGCGGACGATCTGGTGCGCCCGTTGCAGGATCGTCCGGTACGCGTAGACCGCGAGACGCTGGCGATTGGCTATGCCGGCGTCTATTCCAGCTTTCTGCGCCACGCGGAAACCGCCTCGCAGAAATACGGCATCCCCACCTTTGACATCCTCACCGAACTCGGCCGTCGTCGCATGGTGGGTGGCCAGGAGGACATGATCGTTGACGTCGCGCTGGACCTGGTCAAGGCGCGCGCTGCTCAACTCACGCAAGCGTGAGTTCGCTGATCAGTTCCAGGCGTCGGCAGGGTTCTGCACGCAGAACTTTCCGCCTGTGATCTCCATGCAGGTGCCCGTGATGAAGGACGCATAGTCGGAGGCGAGAAAAAGAAGCGCATTGGCGATTTCATCGGCCCGGCCGACCCGGTTGAGCGCATGTTGACTTGCCAGCGCCTTGCCCTTCTTTTCGATCCAGCCTGCTGTCATCGGCGTTTCGATGACCCCCGGTATAAAGCCAACCACGCGGATGTTGAAGGGTGCCAGTTCACCCGCCAGCGTTCGGGTCATATTGGCAATGGCCGCTTTCGTGGCGGCGTAGGCGCCGCTGCCAACCGAAGGCATCAACGAGGCAAACGAGGCGGCATTGATCAGAACGCCGCCACCGCGCTTTCTGATCTTGTCGGCTGCGATCAGCGCGCCGTAATAGACCGACTTCAGATTGACATCCATGGCCTTTTGCCAGACTTCTTCGGTCGTGTCGATGATCTTCTTCTCGGGCATGATGCCGGCATTGCTGACCCACACATCAATACCGCCAAACTGTTGTTCGACCCGATCAGCAAACCCGAACATCTCTTCCCGGCTTGAGACATCGACGCGTTCGCCGTAGACTTTCAAGCCTTTTTCAGCGAACGCCTTGACCGCCTTGTCGACGTTGGTTTGCGTGCTGCTGCAGATCGCGACCATCGCGCCTTCACGCGCGAACAGCTCTGCGGTGGCCAGGCCAATGCCGGCAGTTCCGCCAGTTACAACCGCGACTTTATTTCTCAGGTTGACATCCATTTGGGGTCCTCTTAAATTCAGGTGGGGGGTGTGTTCAAGCCATTGCAACGCTGTGCAAAGGCCAATTTGAGTTGCGCTCCCTCAAACCCGTTGGCAAGCAGCAAACGGAGCAATAGGCAGGCCTTGAGGCCTGCAAGACAGCCGCCGGGAATTACGCCGCGCTCAATTAAATCGATTTCGGATCCGGGGAAGCCATAGGTCTTGGTAAAAATCGGACCCGACGCCACACGCGTCGAGAGCACAACCGGCATAACCCCAATCAGTTTGCTGATCGCATCGACCAGTCGTGCCGGCACGTGTCCAGCACCCATTGCTTCAATGACTACGCCGCGGTATCCGAGCGCTGGCAGCGATGACAGCAGACGGCCATCGTCACCGATAGAAATCTTTATCAGCGCAACCGGGAAATCCGACACATTTCCGGGTCGCAGCAGAGTGAGCTGGCGCGGCAACGTTGCGTGAAGATGCAGTCGCCCCTCCATCACGCGCCCCAGGGGAGCGAAACCAGGCGAGGCGAATGCGCTGGGCATTGCCGTGTGGGTCTTTTGCACGTAGCGTGCAGCGTGCACTTCATCGTTGAGTACCACTACAGCGCCCAGATTCTGTGCCGCTGGGTCGCTCGCCACCGTGACGGCCGCCAATAAATTCGCAGGGCCGTCAGCACCCGGCGCATTGGCGCTGCGCATGGCGCCGGTAACCACCACCGGCTGTCGGGAGTGGACAAGCAGGTCCAGTGCAAAGGAAGTTTCCTCGATCGTATCCGTGCCCTGCACCACCACCGCGCCGGCAACCGCATCAACCGGTCTCGAATCGATCAACTCCGCAATCCCGATCAGGTCCTCCAGGGTGAGTGATGCCCCCGGCTTTGTGGAAAAAGAGAAAACATCAAGCGCAGCAATCTGTGCAAGCGCCGGCACCGCGCGAACCAGGTCCTCGCCCGTCAATGTCGGGACAACGCCGGCCCGCTGACCGGGCGTCATGGTGATGGTGCCACCGGTGGAAATGATGAGAACAGGTTTTTGTTGCATGGGTAGGAACGCCCTTGGGGAAAAGCCTTAAACGATGCTGTGTCCTAGCTGGTCCGGGTCTGGTTCTTGTAAATATCGAGGATTTCTTCGCCTGTGCACATGATGACGTCCTTGTGCGAAAGAATGTGGTCGTACAGCGCTTCCAGATACCGGATGCGGTGTGGTACCCCGGTCAGATAGGGGTGGATTGAAATCGCCATCACCCGGGGAATGGTCGCGCCTTCCTTGTAGAACTGATCGAATTGGTCACGCCCGCGACGCAGCAACTCATCCGAGGTGTGCTGTTGCACGGCAGAGATTGGAACGTCATTGACTTCGACGGTGTAAGGCACCGACACCATGGAGCCGGTTCGCGTCTTGATGGGAACCGGTTGGTCATCCAGAATCCAGTCCGCAACGTACTCGATACCCGCCGCCGCGAGCAGGTCGATCGTGTCTTGTGTTTCTGCCAGACCCGGGCTTTCCCAACCCCGCGGCGGTTTGCCGGTGAAGTCCCGAATCGCCTGGATTGTTTGTTCGATCACAAGCGCCTGGTCGTCGACGCTGTGCATGGGCTTTTGCACAAAACCGTGCCCCATGAATTCCCAACCCGCGTCCAGCGCCGCCTTGCAGACCTGCGGGTACTCCTTGCAAACGGAGCCGTTAAGCGCCAACGTCGCGCGCAGCTTGCGGCTATTGAGCACCTCCAGAAAGCGCCAGAACCCGACGCGCATTCCGTACTCATGCCAGCACCAGTTGGGAATGTCGGGTAAGCGGGTTTGGCCCATGGGTGGCGTCAGCACCGTGCGGGGCATGGCAGTTTCGGGAAGCCAGTTTTCCACATTGACGATCGTCCACACCGCCACGCGCGCCTTGTTCGGAAGTTCAAACGGGGGGCGATCCACGATCGGTGCGTAGGGAACCCGATCACGTGCTGAATTCGTTGCATTGTTCTGGGTCATTTGGAAGTGCTCGGTTGAAAGTTGGAACGTGGTGTGTGTTGACGTGCGTTGGATTAGGGGGGTCAGCGCGCGGCGGCGCGTTTGGACTTGGGCTTGTCCAATTGTTGAGCCTTCTTCGCCTTGATTGCTGCGAGCACCTTTTCGGGTGTGGCCGGCAGCGAATAGACGCGTGCTCCGACTGCGTTGTAGATCGCGTTGATGATCGCCGCGGCGGTCGGCACTGCGGTTGGCTCGCCAACACCCTTCGCGCCGAATGGCCCGGTGGGCTCGTAATTGCTGACGATGTCGACTTCAATCTCCGGCATGTCAAGACTGGTGGGCATGATGTAGTTGGTGAGATTCGGGTTGCGCTGCTGGCCCTTGCTGTCAAACAGCATTTCTTCCTGCAACGCGAATCCGACACCCATCGAGATGCCGCCTTCGATCTGCCCCTCAACCAGCATCGGATTGATCGGCACCCCGCAATCGTGCGAGGCCACGACGCGCAGCACCTGAACCTCACCGGTTTCGTCATCCACCAGAACGTCGGCGATTTGTGTGGCGTAGACGTAGGTTGCAAACGGTTTGCCTTGCCCTGTCTGCGGATCGAGTGCGACGGTTGATGGATTGAACGAGGCACTGCCAAGCGCTGGTTGCCCCAGCACGAATTGCGCATGGTTGGCAACCTCGCCAATGCCAATACTGCGCTGCGGATAATTCTTCACCAGGATCCGGCGATGGCAGGCCTCGAGTTGATCGGGCTTGACGCCGAGCATGGGGGCCGCCACCTGAAACAGAATCTCTTTTGCCTTCGCAGCGGCGAGTCGTACGGCGTTGCCGGTAACGTAGGTTGTGCGGCTCGCGATTGCGCCGGTGTCCATTGGCGTGGTGTCGGTGTCGGCTGACACGACATGCACGTCATCGGTGGCGATGCCAAGCTCCTCGGCGGCGATTTGCCCGATCACCGTCAGCGAGCCCTGGCCGGTTTCCACCGTGCCGGTGAGGACGGTTGCCGTGCCATCTTCATTGACCTTGACAACGGCCGCGCTCGGGTTTGCCGTGACCGTGAATCCGATCGGATACCACATGCAGGCGATACCGCGTCCACGTTTCTTCATGATTCTGTCCCCTTCCAGCCGAAGCGTTGCGCCGCCTGCATCAGTGTGTCGCGCACGACGACGCTGTGCAATACCTGTCCGGTCGGACTCGACGAGCCTTCCGTGAACGCATTGCGCAGCCTGATTTCGAGCGGATCGATGTTCAAGGCCTCGGCGATCTCGTCCATTTGTGATTCGTAGGCGAAGCAGACCTGGGGTGCGCCAAAGCCGCGCATGGCGCCCGTCATGGTCTTGTTGGTGTAGACGACGAAAGCCTCTGCATAAACATTGTCAATGTTATAGGGGCCAGGCGACAGGATGCAGGCCTTGCCCAGTGTGGTTTCACTCCACGAACAATAGGCGCCGCCATCGAGCACGAGCCGCACCTGGCGCGCAAGCAGCTTGCCCTCTTTTGACACGCCGGTCTTGTAATGCATGGTGACAGGGTGGCGCGTCGTGGTGGCGATGAACTCCTCGGTGCGCGTAAAGGTGCCCTTGACCGGGCGGCCAGTCTTCCTGGACAGGACGGCGAGCACGGGCTCCTGCGTGATTTCATTCTTGCCGCCGAAATTGCCGCCAACGATGGTGGCAACGATGCGGATGCGGTTGATTGGCATCTGCAGGGTGCGCGCCATGTCGGCGCGACCCAGCGTGATGCGCCCCAGTGTTGAATGAATTGTCAAACGGCCATTGGCATCCCATGACGCGATCGAGCAGTGCGGCTCAATCGGCACATGCTCGACCATTTGCGTGCTGTAGGTGTTCTCGAAAATTCGATACGCATCACGAAAACCACTTTCAACATCACCCTTTTTAATGAGCTTGGTGGCGTAGATGTTGCTCGAGGGTGGGTGCACGAGCGGCGCACCGTCCGTCATCGCCTCGAATGGATCGAACACGGCGGGCAAGGTCTCGTATTCGACCTTGATTCTGTCCAGCGCTTCGAGCGCAATCTGCTCGGTGAAGGCAGCCACCGCAGCAACACCGTCGCCGGCATGAAATACCTGCTCAGAAGCAAGCACGGGTTGGTCCTTGATGGAGGGGCCGAACGAATTGACCGGGATGTCCTTGCCGGTGATGACGGCCATGACGCCGGGCATCGCCTCAGCCTGGCGTGAGTCGATTCTCACGATTCGCGCGCTGGCGATGCCGGCGCGCTTGATCTTGCAGAACAGCATGTCTGGAAAGGACAGGTCATCGATGTACTGGGTTTGCCCAAGACCGTGCAGCCGACCATCGGGGCGCGTCGCGCGCTGGCCGACCGCCGGGGTTAGTTGGCGTGCATTCGGGACGATGTTCTGGTTCGGATCGTTTGAGCGCTGAGTTACATCGTCTCCGGGCGAGCGGGCGCGGCTGGCGCTGGACGGTTTTGCGCGTACAGGTTTGGTTCTGTTGGTCACGACAGGTTCCTTTTCTTCAACTCAATCATGCTCACATCTTGACAACGACCTTGATCGCATCGTCGATGCGCTCACGCGCTTGCCGCAGTGCCGATGGCACCTGATCGAATGCAAATGTATGGGTGTGAATGAGCTTTGCCGCAAAGCGCTTTTGTGCAAGCAGTGATGCTGCACGTCGCGTCGCACTTTTACCCTCGCCGCGAATGCCAAACAGGTAAATGTTATTGCTCACCACATAGGCCAGATCAACCAGCACCGGCTCCTTGGCGAAGGCGGCCAAACAGATACGCCCACCGCGGCTGAGCATGCGAGCCGCCTGATTGACTGCGTTTGGGGCGCCTGAGCATTCCATGACGTAGTGCGCGCCTTTGCCGCCGGTGATTCGATGGACCGCCTGCACCGCGTCTTCGTCATCGACACAGACCAGCGCATCGGCGCCGAGTTGACGCCCAATCTCCAGTCGCCGGGCATCCTGGCGCGTGCCAACCAGGATCACAGGGCTCGCACCGAGCGCCTTGGCAACGCCCACTGCCATCAGACCGATCGGGCCAGGCCCGGTGACGACGACGGTCTGGCCGGCGATCAAACCGCCCAGCACGTCAAGCCCATAGATCGCAGTGCCGGCGGTGACGATCAGTGTGGCCTCTTCGTCGCTCATGTCGGCAGGCACCCGCACCAGTGTGTTGATGTGGTTGATTGCGTACTCTGCAAAGCCGCCATCGGTGGTGAAACCATTGGCGCGATGGCCTTTGTCATGATGGCCGTAGTTCAAGCCGTAGTTGGTGCACGCGGTATACATGCCCTCGCGGCAGCGTTCGCAGCGCCCGCAACCGGCGTGAACCTCGACCGCCACCCGGTCGCCAACAGCGAACTCATCAACGCCGGGGCCGAGTTTGACGACCGTGCCCATGTATTCATGACCTGGCGTGAAATTGCGCTCAAACGGCAGCCCGCCCTGCACCAGGGCCGGCTGGCCGTGGCTGATGACTTCAAGATCAGTTGCGCAGACCGCAGTAGCGCCGATGCGCACCAGCACTTCTGCTGCACGTGGCTGGGGAACGGGCTTTTCAACCAGCGTGAGTTCGTTCGGCCGACCCAGCACCCAGGCCCTCATCCGTTCGGGTACTTCGGGCGCTGTGGCGCTTGGACAAGTTGTTGACGCGCTGGACATGATGATGCGGTGTTTCGATTCAAGCCGAATGCTCTGATGGCTTGCCGTTCAGGGTGCAGGCGGCCGTCTGCACCGCTGAAATCATTTTGGTGTAACCGGTGCAGCGACACAGATTGCCGGCCAGGGCGTCGCGGATTTCTGCCACATCCGGATTTGGATTGGCGTCAAGCAAGGCCTTCGCTGACAGGATGACGCCGGGTCCGCAAAAGCCGCATTGCAGTGCCGCGCTGTTCTCGAACGCTTCCTGGATGGGATGCAGGTGATCGGGCGTGGCGAGGCCTTCGATGGTCAGAACTTCGCGCCCCTGGACCTGGCAGGCCAGCATCAAACACGAGTTAACCGCCTTGCCGTCAACGATGACCGTGCAGGCGCCGCAATCGCCGACATCGCAGCCGAGCTTGGCGCCGGTCAGATTGAGACTTTCGCGCAGCATTTTGAGCAATGTGGTTTCCGGCGGAACCGACGCACTGCGCTTTTCGCCATTGAGGGTGAAGCTGATGTTGATCATTTGCGTTTTCCTGTGTTGTCCTGTGCCGCCTTGGCCTGCGCACAGGTGGCTTCCAGTGCGCGCTTGACCAGTACCGCCACAAGGTCTTTGCGATAACCGGCGGAGGCGCGCATATCGCTGATTGGATGGGTGTCCTCGACCGCAAGCCGGGCCGCTTCGGAAAAGTTCTTTGGCGTGGCGCTGCGCCCTTCAAGAAATTTCTCGGCACTGACGGAGCGAATCACCGTTGGCGCTACCGCGCCCAGGGCGATACGCACCGCAGTGCAGGTATTTTTTTTCGGATCCAGCCACAGACTGGCGGCAGCGTTCACGAGCGCCAGCGCCTGGCCTTTGCGCAGGCCGAATTTCAGAAAATGTGCTGGCTTGTTGAGATTCTCTTTGGGGATAAGAACTTCGACCAGCAACTCGTCGGGCTTGAGCGCGGTCTTGCGCGGCGCGATAAAAAAATCGGCGAGTGGCATTTGACGCAAGCCCGTTGCCCCGGCGATCGTTACCAGCGCATCCAGTGCGATCAGGGTCGGACCGCTGTCGACAGAGGGCACCGCAGTAACCAGATTGCCACCGAGGGTACCGAGGTTGCGCGTCTGCACCGCGCCTATGCTGTGCGCTGCGCTGACCAGCGCGGGAAACATGTCGCAGATCACCGGCGCCGCCATTATTTCGCTGTGCGTGACGAGTGCGCCGATCGAGAGCCCGCGCTCGCTGAGTTCGATTTTGTGCATATCGGACACACGGGAAATGTCGATCACAGTTTTCGATGTGTGCAACGACGCCTTGAGTTCGGGCAGCAGGTCGGTGCCGCCCGCGAGCAAGCGTGCCGGGGCGTGCTGTGCCAGCAGGGCAACTGCGTGTCGTGCGTCGGTGGCGATGAAATACTTGAAAGCTTGCATGCGTTGCCTCCGGGTTTTGTCCTGGGTCTGATTGCCGCTTAACGTCCCAGTCGACGATGGATCCGCCACACCGACAGATTCCATGCGACTGGAATGGCGAGCGCCAGCCCCAAGGCGAGCGGTAAACCCCATGTCAGCACAGTTGACGCCAGCGCAAACAGGCCTAGACCAATTCCAAACAAACCCCAGAGTCCGTTGGCGATCACGGCTGCGCTCGCACGCCCACCAATGCGTGGATGCAGGATGAGTATGGTGCAGGTGGTTGAAATCGGAAACACGGCGAGCAGGCCTGCCGCGCGGGGACCACCCCAGCGGCTCAGCACCAGCACACCTGCCATCATGATGCAGACGGTCGCCGTGCGCACCGGCAACTCATACCACTGCCGCACCAGCAGCGGAACCCGCACTGCGCGGTAGCGATTGCACAATGCCAGGCAGAGCGGGTAAACGAGAAGGTTAAGCATGCCAGCACCCAACACGGTCCAGGTGGATGAGTACACCAGCCCGGCAAGAACAATCCAAGCGCCGACAGCCACCCCCAGACTCAGCGCCAGGTTGCGTTTCTGCGCCAACACCAGGTACAGCAGCAGGAAGGCGCCGCTGACCGCATTGACAGCCAGGCCGACCCCGGCACTGTCGGCCAGGTAGCTTGCGTTGTGCTCCAGGGAGAGAAACAGGTAAGCGGGCCACACGGTTACGGGCAGGGTGACTACCAACGCGCCGATCAGTGGTCCGGATCGTTCCACAATGACGGAAGCTGTGACAACGATGCATGCGGTCAATACCAGCTTCAATATCGGCGCCAGCCATGACAGGAGTTCTTGGTCGATGGCGAGCACCCGGATCATCGACTGATGACGGCGCTACCGTAGAGCCCAGTCGGCTTGATCAGCAGCACCAGAAGCATGATGACGAACGGCGCCATTTGCGCCATCGGCGCATAAATGATGGATCCGAGCGAGACCACTTGTCCGACGACCAGGGCTGATATCAGCGTTCCCTTGATGCTGCCCAGACCACCGATGATGACCACCATGAAGACGAAGGCCAGCGTCTCCAGC
Organism: uncultured beta proteobacterium; assembly: GCA_903896425.1. Taxonomy (GTDB): domain Bacteria; phylum Pseudomonadota; class Gammaproteobacteria; order Burkholderiales; family Burkholderiaceae_C; genus Rhodoferax. The sequence continues at coordinate 19,960 of CAITXW010000059.1, forward strand.
CCCATGCTGGGATCAACCATGATCAAGGGGGCATGCAGTCCCCCGGCCAGACCGGACAAGGCGCCCGCTATGACGAAGGTGATGGTAAACAGCCGCGAGACGTTGATGCCCAGTCCTTCGACATGCTCAACGTCCTCGATCGCGGCCCGGATTGCCTTGCCGACGATGGTGCGATGCAGGAAGAACCAGATGGCGATGTAGACCACGCAGGCGATGGCGACGACGATCAGGCGATAGACAGGAATTTCGGTGCCGAAGATGCCAACCTGAATCAGGGTCGGAACCTCAACCGGACGCGGCACCACGCCCCAAAAGTATTTGATGATGCCAACGCCGCCAATCAGGATACCGAACGAGGTGATCATGCTGAATGTCGGATCGCGTGCGTAGATGCGCCGGAAAATAAAACGCTCCACCGCCAAACTCGCAACGCCGGAAAAAGCCATTCCAGCAAGAACACCAATCCACATGCTCCCTGTCATGAGCGTGACGGTATAGGTGAGATAAGCCCCGAGGGAATAGTAGAGCAGCTGGTCCAGGCTGATGATGCGCATCAGGCCGAAGCAAAGCGACAAGCCGATTGCGAGCAAGAAATAGATGCTCCCGATGCTCAGGCCGAAGATGACGCCGGAAATCAGTAGTTGAGAGCTAATCATCGCTTCGTGTCCCCGGATCATTGATTGCTGTTGCAGTTTTCTTTCGGAAGAGCCACTTGTCGAGCACGGGCTCCAGCGATCCCCAGATGCCCTTGTCTGCAACGAGCATGATGAAGACCAGCAGGAAGCCGATGAACAACTCCCAGTTGCCGATCATCTTGCTCAGGACATCTTTCATGCCGGTATAAGCGATCGCGCCGACGAGGGGGCCGAACAAGGTGCCGACACCACCCAGCAGTGTGACGATTACCGGATCTGCGGAACGCGACGGGCTCGCCATTTCAGGGCTGACAAAGCCGAGATAGATGGCATACATTGCGCCCGCCAAAGCAGTTGTTGTGTTGGCGATGACAAAGGCAAACAGCCTGATGCTGAAATTGTTGTAGCCAAGAAACTGGAGCTTGTTCTCATTGACTTTGGTCGCCAGGCAGCACGCGCCGTAAATTGAATCGTCGAGGTATTTGTAGAAGACCCAGACCAGCAGCGCAACGATCAGGGCAAATATGAAGAAATGATTGGGCCGGGTCAGATCGAGTACCGGCGTGGAACTGATGCGCGTCAGGAACCACAGGCCGTTGTCTCCCTGGGTGATGCCAACCAGAACTTTTTGCATCAAGTAAAAAACGATCACGGCCAGTGCCAGATTCACCATGGCGAAATAGTCGCTGCGCAACCTGACAAAAAGGGGTCCCACAACCAGCGACATGACGAGCCCGCCAAGGACCCCCACCAGAATACCGACGTATGGGTTGGTACCGAAATAGAACAGGTAAAAGGCGGTGGCATAGGCGCCGATCGCCAGATAAGCGGGTTGTCCAAACGAGATGTATCCGACGCGACCGATCAGGAAGTTGCAGCCGATGGCGTAGACCGAATAGATGACCACCTCATTGAGGAAGGGAAGCGGCAGCACGAGTCTCGAAGCACCCAGCAGCCCGAAGGCCAGTAGCATGCCGCCCCACCATTTGAGTGCATTGATCGCTTGCATGTTAGAGGTACCTTTCGCAAACATCGACGCGTATCGATTCCTTGTCGACAATTTCTGCCACGATCGTCCCGTCCTTGATCGCGTAGACCTTGTCGGAGATGGCGCAAACCAGCGGCAGATTCTGTTCAACAATGACCAGCGCCGTATTCTTGCTGAGGGCCTTGAAAGTATTTTTCAATTGCGTCACGATACCCGGCGCCAAGCCTTCTGTTGGCTCGTCGAGCAGCAACACTTTTGGACTGCCCAGTATGGCGCGACCGATCATCAGCATCTGGCGCTCGCCGCCGGACAGATAACCCGCCTTGCGCTCCATCAGCAGTTCCAGCTTCGGGAAATAGGCCAACACCTGATCCCAGTTGTAATCTTTTGTGGCGTAGCTGCCCAACTCGAGGTTCTCCCTGACGGTCAGGTCAAAAAAGACCTTCTTGTCCTGGGGAATGTATTTGATGCCAAACTTGGCGATGTCGTAGGGCGCCAGGCCCACCAGGTTGGTGTTGTCGGATGTCACCGACCCCGACTTCGGCTTCAGGAATCCAGCGATGCTTTTCAATAAGGTGGTCTTGCCAGCGCCATTGCGACCGACACAGGAAACGATCTGGCCTTTGCCAACGCTCATGCTGATGTCGAACAAGACCTTGGCTTCGCCATAAGAGGTATTGAGTCCACTGACAGTCAGGATCTCGCCGCTCATGATGCGGCCTCCGCAGTGCCGGATGCTTCCGTGGCAGGATCGATTTGCCAGTAACTCTTTCTGACCTCGGGATGCTGGAGGCATTCAAAGCCCCCTTCCGCGATGATTCTTCCTTCGTGCATGACGATTAGCCTTTGCAAGAAATCCTGCACATGAGAAATCTTGTGCTCAACGATCAATATCGTTTGCTTGCCGATCTGTTTACGCAGTACGTCCAGAACTCCCTGGATCTCGGACTCAGCCAAGCCGGCCAGCGGCTCATCGAGTAATAGCACCTTGGGTTCGGCGAGTATCGCCATGGCAATTTCCATTCGCCTTTTTTCGCCCAGACTTAAGTTTTTGACGAGTCGGTCAGATACCTTTTCAAGATCGAAAGTCTCCAGCGCGGCGAGAATTTTCTCGTCTTTGCGATGCTGCTTGCAGGTATTGAACAGCAGGTTCCAAAGTGACGATTTCTTGTGCGCCCGGAAAAATGAGAGCACCAGGTTGTCAATGACAGTCAGATTGTCAAAAGTCGATGTCAGCTGGAAAGTGCGCATCATGCCCAGGGACACTCGTTCCTGTGGCGTCATCCGCGTAACGTCTTGCCCCTTGTACAGGATCTTTCCCTCATCGGGAATGAAATATCCGGTCAAAAGGTTGAAGAAAGTGGTTTTCCCGGCCCCATTGGAGCCGAGAATTCCCGCAACCTCGTTTTCATAAAGCTGATAGTCAACTTTGTCAACAGCGACGACGTTGCCAAAGCGTTTGGTGACGCCCTCGGCTTTGAAGATGACTGAACGCGAATCTGGATTCACAGGCGTACCTTTTCTTGGGCGCGCCCGGCTGAAGCTTCCCAGCCGGGCGGAATGGGATTAGTAGCCCAGCGACTTCAGTGACGGCAAGACGCCTTCGCCGCCCTGCGATCCCATGACTGTGAAAATGTCCCACTCATTCTTGCGCTCGCCAGGTGCTTTGCCCTTGACCAGGAAGGCCGCATGTTTGAATTCGGCGACATGGTCCTCGCGCCATTTCGCAGGCCCCTTGACACTGTTGAAGACGCCTTTATTGGACATCAAGGCGGCAGTGACCTTTTGTGTATCGAAGGACTTGGCGGTCTCGAAGCCACGGAACATTTCCATGTAAGCGGTGTAGGCGATCACGGCATAGGCATCGGGTGGGTTCTTGTATTTGGTGCGGTAGAGGTCGGTGAACTCCTTGGCGCTCTTGGCTGCTTCCTTGTCTTCGAATCCACTCAGGTCATAGTAGAAATAGTGCATGGAGTAGACGCCTTCCAATGCCTCGGGAGAGATGGCCTTGGCCACCACATTGGTCATGAAGGCGCTGAAAATTGTCATCTCTTTGTTGATGCCCATTTGCTGCACTTGCTTCAGGAGCGCAACCGCATCGCCGCCGAACTGGGAGGCGATAAAGACATCAGGCTTTGCCGCACGGACCTTCTGCAAAGTGGTGGTGTATTCGCTGGTTCCCAGTGATACTTCGTCGTAGCCGATGATCGTGGCGCCAAATTCCTTGGCCGCAGCCGTGACGCCATCGCGCATGTCCCAGCCCCAGCTGTCGGCGCGCGCCAGGAAGAAAATCTTCTTCTTGCCCAGTGTCTGAACGGCGGCTTTGCCAGCCATGTAGCCGACCGTCCAGGGACTGTAGGCGGCACTGAAGGTGGAGTCGGCTAGTTTGCCTTTCACGTACGCATCTTTTGCCATGACGCAAACCGGGAAGTAGGGCATCGGTTCTTTGGCCACGACAGAATTGATGGCGTAGGCGAGGGGGGCCCAGGTCTGGCCACCAACGCCTTTCACGCCTTCAGAGACCATGTAGCGGTAGCGTCGCACGCCGACGTCCAGCTTGGCCTCATCATCCTCAACGACGCCCTCGACTTGAACTTTTCCCCATGGCATGTTGAGGCCGCCGCGCTTGTTGATGACGTCCACGGCCAGAAGTGCGCCATCGCGCTGGGTTTCTGCAACGGCCGCAAATGTTCCGGTCAGCGGAAGCAGGATGCCGACCTTGATCTTGCTGGGTTGGGCGTCCGCTGCACTGGCTTGAATAAAAAATCCGCTAAGCAGGAATGTCAAAAGTATGCTGAATAGTTTTTTCATCTTTGTCTCCATCTGGTTGTAAGAACACTAGCCCTTGGTCGAATAAATCTCCGGGTTCCAGCAGTTGGGCGGCTGCTGGTTATTCAAAATGGCAATGATGTTGTCCACCACGCAATGGGCCATGGACTCCCGAAGTTCACGCACGGCGCTGCCCAAGTGGGGCGTCAAAACGGTGTTGGGCAGTGTCAGCAGCGATGCGGTGACGTGCGGTTCATCTTCGAACACGTCGAGTCCGGCGCCAGCGATCCGGCCTTCGACCAGCGCCGTTGCAAGGGCGGCCTCATCCACGATTGCACCTCTTGAGGTATTGATGAGGAAAGCCGACGGCTTCATCAGGGCCAGTTCGCGTGCGCCGATCTGGTGGCGTGTGTCGGGCTTCAATGGCGAATGCAGTGAAACGAAGTCGGCGCTGGCGAGAAGTTCGTCCAGGGTCGTGTAGGTAAGACCGGCTTCCTGTTCCTTGTCTTGCGGGAGTCGGCGTGGACCCCAGTAAAGAACTTTCATTCCAAAGCCTTGTGCACGCCGCGCAACCGCCAGGCCGATACGTCCGCCGCCGCCCACCAGACCCAGTACTTTGCCGCTGACCATCGCTGATTCGAGATAAGACGATTGCGAGCCAGGGAAGATGCCGTTTCGCACCAGGCGATCGCCTTCCAGCACACGCCGCCCAACGGCCAGAAGCAGGGCCCAGTTGATATCGGCAGTTGCTTCGGTAACCAGCGGCGGGATCACCGTGATCGGAATGCGCCGCGTCGTCGCTGCAGCAACATCAATGTCCGAGGGCGTGATCTTCATGGAGGCGATCGCCCGCAAATGGGGGTTCGCCGCAATGACGTCGCCGTCAATCCGATCGTGCAAGAGACAGAACAGGATGTCGCTCTTTGCAACAGCGGCGCAAAGCGTGGCCTTGTCCACGATACGCAACGGGTCCGGATTGAACTCGACATCGGCGACTGCGCGCAGTCGTTCAATGGCGCTTGGCGCCACAGGTTGGGTGATGTAAATACGCGGGCGCATATCAGGCCATCCAGCGAACAATTCCGGCCACCCCGTCGACGGCTACCTGCTTGCCGTCCGGAATGCGACTCGTGGCGTTGCGCACACCCAGGATCATGGGGATCCCGCGTTCCCGCGCCAGTGAAGCCAGATGGGATGTGCTGCCACCGAGTTCGGCAACCACGCCGGCGACGCGGGGCAAGATGCGGCTGAGCGCAGGACCTGCGAACTTGGTCACCAGAATGTCGCCAAGTCCGACGCGTGAGAGTTCGCACTCGCAACTGATCACGCAGGCGCGGCCCGAGCCCCAGCCCACACCCGCGGGTTGACCGCGCAGATTGGGCTGGTTCAACCAGATGTCGTCAGGCACAGTGGACTCCGCCATGTGCAGCGGACGTGACTGCAGCAGTCTGAAACCCGCATCGTCGCGTGACCACTCAATCTCAACGGGCATACCCATGACCGCCTCGGCCCTGCGCAGATAGCCGCCGAGTTCAACGGCCTGAGCGTCCGAGAGGCACAGCTCCGAGGAAACGACGCCGCTGAAGAGTTTGTTTTTTGAATCGCTGTAGTGATGGTGGCAGACCAAGCCGTGGCTCTTGCGGCCGCTTTCGGAACTGAGCAGTTCACCATCCCGACTGAGCAGATAACTGTCGGGCACAACCTCGCCTTGCGCAATGGCCGAACCCAAGCCCCAGGTTGCACTGAGCAGCATTTCGTCGTCGCCGGTCCGGCTCAAACCACCGCCGGAGGAGCGTGCAGCCACGAGTGGCTGGATCAGGATGCCCATCGCCGTGTCGGCAGGACTGGCGCCCTGGTTCTGCATGTAGCGCAGGATGCGCGGCGACCAGAGCGCAGCCCAGCAGGCGCGCACGGCGACCAGGAAGTCGGCCTCGTTTTCGAGGCCAAGGTAGCTTTCGAACTGGCCCGCAAAGCTCGATCCGAACCGGTCCTCAACCAGCGAGGACGAGCGCACCACCAGGGGCGCTCCGTTGCTGCGCTCAAGAAGGGTTTGGCGCGCTGCGAGCAAGGGCTCAAGAATCGAGGGAACGATGGGCTGAGACAGCAGACCCAGCCTGATGGCGATGGCCTGCCGGCGTGCCTCCATCACTTGCGCGTCACTAATTCCGCCACGTGGCGACAGATCGAGATTCAAGGAGGCCAGTTGAATCCGATAGGCTTCGGCGTCGACGCAGAAGCCATCGGGAATGGGTAGGCCAACGCGACCCAGCGCGGCCAGATTGCCTGCCTTCGGACCGACGCGATTGACATCGAGTGCGGCGTCGTCCGTCATCGGCAGAATTAGTTTTTCCATGGTCTCTTTCACGATTTTCTTCAAGCTATCCGACAAGGAAGACGACACCCCATGCAGGTGTTGCTGCAAATTCGGCGCTGCCTCCATGCGCAAGCCGCGTTCGGCCCAGGCGATGGAGGCAGTCCTGTTCGCAGACTATTTCAGGAACCGTGAGTAGCCAGGCACCGGGTCAACCACGGTGATCTGCTCGACCGGGAAGCCGGAAATGAGTTCGATGCGGTCCTCATGCACGATCAGCATTTCTTCAATGCGCACGCCCCATTCGTACATCTTGC
>CAITXW010000060.1 GCA_903896425.1 uncultured beta proteobacterium
CGCCAGGCCGCCGACCAGATTGCCCGCGAGCAGGACCAGCATGGTGCCGGCATAGGTGCGCCGGTAACCGTAGCGCGCCAGCAACCAGGGCGTGGTCAGCATCGACACCGTCATCGCGATCATGAAGCCCGAGGCCACCCACTGCGCGCGTTCCTGGCCGAGTCCGAAGTGGCGGCTCATGTCCGGCACGGCAACATTGATGATGGTCGATGACATGATGGCCGCCATGGTGCCGACCATGACGGCCAACAGCAGCAGCCAGCGATAACGCTCGCCGTAGTGGGCTTCAAGTTCAGACAGGGTGGCGCTGCGGCCGGGCATGGTTTTCCCCAAAGTAGCGGGCTCAAGAACTAGCGCATGATAGAGCCAGTGAGGAGGGGCGAAGAGTGCATACCAATTTCAATCTCAACGAACACCTGGGCTCGGGCACGCGCAGCAACAAGATTGTCTCGGCCGCCGAGGCTGTGCGCCTGGTGCACGATGGCGACACCGTGGCCACCTCGGGTTTTGTCGGTGTCGGTTTTGCCGAAGGCATCGCCATTGCGCTGGAGCAGCGCTTTCTGGAGAGCCAGCGTGACAGCGGCACCGGCAGCCCGGGACAACTGACCCTGGTCTACGCCGCCGGCCAGGGGGATGGCAAGAGCCGGGGCCTCAATCACTTCGGTCATCGTGGCATGGTCAAGCGCGTGATCGGTGGTCACTGGGGACTGGTGCCGGCCTTGCAGAAGCTGGCGGTGGACAACGAGATCGAAGCCTACAACCTGCCCCAGGGTGTGATTTCGCACCTGTTTCGCGATATCGCTGCGGGCAAGCCGGGAACCCTCACGCATGTCGGACTCGACACCTTTGTCGATCCGCGTTTTGGTGGCGGCAAGATCAATGCGCGCAGCACCGAAGACCTGGTGCGCCTGATGCCGATTGACGGTCGTGACTACCTTTTCTACAAGGCGTTCCCGATCACGGTGGGCATCATTCGCGCCACCACGGCCGACCCCGACGGCAACCTGAGCATGGAGCGCGAAGCGCTGACGCTCGAATCGCTGGCCATCGCCATGGCGGTGCGCAATTCGGGCGGCATCGTGATTGCGCAGGTCGAGCGTGTGGCCGCGCGTGGCAGTCTGCATCCGCGCCAGGTCCGGGTGCCCGGTGTGCTGGTCGATGCCGTGGTGCTGGCGACCGAACCGTCGCATCACATGCAGACTTTCTCCGAACAATACAACCCGGCTTACTCGGGTGAAATTCGGGTGCCGGTGGAGTCGCTGGCCGTCATGCCCTTGAGCGAGCGCAAAGTGATTGCACGGCGTGCCGCCATGGAGTTGCGCTCTGACAGCGTGGTCAACCTGGGTATCGGCATGCCCGAGGGGGTTTCCGCCGTGGCGACAGAAGAACAACTGATTGACCTGGTGACGCTCACCGCCGAGCCCGGCGTGATCGGGGGCATACCGGCCAGCGGCATGAGCTTTGGCGCTGCCGTCAACACGCAGGCGATTCTCGATCAACCGAATCAGTTCGATTTCTATGATGGCGGCGGGCTTGACCTGGCTGTGCTCGGTCTGGCGCAGGCCGACGCACAGGGCAATCTCAACGTCAGCAAATTCGGCACGCGCCTGGCCGGTGCCGGCGGCTTCATCAACATCAGTCAGAACGCCAAGATGGTGGTTTTTGCCGGCACTTTCACCGCCGACGATCTGGATGTGCGCGTCGAAAATGGCCGCCTGCATATCGTGCGCGAAGGCCGCATGCGCAAATTCGTCAAGGCCGTGGAGCACCGCACCTTCAGCGGCCGTGAAGCGTGCCGGCGCGGTCAGCGCGTGCTCTACGTGACCGAGCGCTGCGTTTTTCGATTGATTACCGAGCGACCCGAGGGTGGACTGGAACTGATCGAGATTGCGCCTGGCATTGACCTGCAGCGCGACGTGCTGGCGCAGATGGAGTTCGTACCGGTGATCAGTGCCAACCTGAAACTGATGGACGAGTCTCTTTTCCTGCCCGGCAAGATCGGCTTGCGTGAGCGCCTGCTGGCCACCCCGCTGGCGCAGCGCTTTGAGCTCGACCGCGTGCACCGCACCCTGTTCATCAACTGTGAAGGTTTAGCGATTGATGCCCTGAGTGACATCGCGCAGGTCGAACAGATGATCGCTGAACTGCTCGCGCCACTGGTGCACACGCCGGAACAACGCGTGGCGGTGATAGTCAACTACGACAGCTTCACCATTGCGCCGACCCTGGTTGACAGCTATTCAGCCATGGTGCGGCGTTTGACGACGCGCTATTACAGCCGGGTTACCCGTTACGGCGCCGGGGGTTTTCTCAAAGCCAGAGTGGCTGCCGGCCTGGTGTTACCGCCTGCGCCGGGGGCATTGACCCGCTGAGCGGTGCGGCGCCGGGCATGTGGTCAGCAGACTGTTAACTGTCGTGCGAGAATGGCGCGCACTCAGGAACTAACCGTTGAAACATCGCGACAAAATTCTCGGCATCGTCCTCTTTTGCGTCGTGTCAGGCACCCAGGCATTGACGCTGGGACGTCTGCACGGTGCAGCCCTGATCGGTCAGCCGCTTGACGTTGCCGTCGATGTTGCGCTGGACCCGACTGAGAACGTTACTGCCCTGTGTCTTGAGGTTGAAGTCTTCCAGGCCGATGTGCGTCAGGATGCCAACCGTGTCCGACTTCAAGTGGAACCAACCGCGCCCGGCATGGCGCGCGTGCGTGTGCAGTCCTCGGCTGTCATTGAGGAGCCGGTTGTCAGCTTCAATTTGCGCAGCGGTTGCGCCTCCAAGACCAGTCGTCGCTACGACATGCTGGCTGATTTGCCGGGCGAAGTTTCGGCAGCACCCGTGCCGCTGCTGGTGGCCGTTGCGATTCCGGCCGCAAGCCCGGCATCGGCGCCGGCCAAGCCGGATTCGGGCGCCAGCGAAGCAGTCGCGCCCCATGCGCTGACGCAACCGGGCGCTGAGACGGTGCTGGCGCCCCCTGCGCCGGCCAAGGTGGAAAAAAAGATTGCCTCCAAGCCCCGATTAAAGGTCGCGCACCGCAGTGCTGCCAAGGGCAAGAAAGCGCGGCGCGTGGCGGCGGCCAAACGTCGTGCAGCGAACGTGCCAGTGCCGGCCAAGCCCGCCGCATCGGCGCCGGGGTTGCCGCGGCTCAAACTTGATCCGCTGGCGGTGCTGCCCGCGAAGACCGCCAGTGCGCCTGCCGTGGCCGCTTCCGCGCCAGCCTCTGAGCCGCTCGCCGATGACAGCCAGAAGGTGCAGACACTGCAGGGCGACGTGCAGGCTTTGCGCGCGGCGGCAGCCAAGACCGAAGCCAGTTTGGCCGAGATGAAGAATCGGCTGCAAAAAGCCGAGTCGGAACGCTATTCCGGCGCACTGGTTTTAGGGCTGCTGGCGTTGTTGTTGGCCAGTTTGTTGGCTGCGGCCCTGTTGTGGGCGCGCCAGCGCCGCACGCCCGCTGGCGAACAGGACTGGTGGAGCAAGCCTGCGCCGACCAGGGATGCGACAGCAGGTGCGCAGCCTGCACCACGGGCACCGGCGCCGGTAGTTTCGGTGCAGCCAGCCCCTGCCACGGTCACTCTGTCGGAGGCTGCGCCAGATCGAGCCCGTGTGAGCGATTCAGTTTTTTCCGAGTTGATGCGTCACGACGCCGCCGGCGACGCTCTGGCGGACGGGGCGATAGAACCCGCCAGAGCGGCGCGCCAGTTGTTAACCGAGTCGATCAAAAAGTTGCGCCAGCAGGTGCAGGAACTGCAGTCTGCGGGCAAGGCCGAGGCCGCTGCGCAGCTGCTGCGCCAGCAAATTCGCGACAGCCGCGAACCCAATCCTTTTGTCTATCTGGACTTGCTGGGTCTGCTGCATGCGCTCGGACGGCAGGCCGATTTCCAGTTGTTTTCGCAGGACACGAAGTTGATGTTCAATGTCGATCTTCCTGACTTTGCTTTCTTTCGTGAGCAGGGTCAGGGGCTTGAGTCCTACCCCGAGGTCCTGTCGCTCATCAGCGGACTCTGGCCCAAGCCGGAAGTGCTGCCGGCGATCGAGTCTTGCGTTTTCCGTGATCCCTGGGCCGACAAGCGCCAGCCTTTCGATCTGGCCGCGTTTGCAGACCTGTTGCTGCTGCACGGTGTTGCCCAGCGCGAGTTGACCTCTGGCGCCAAAGCGGCTGACCTCGATCTGCCGCGCATACGCGGGGCCAGCACCGATCCGATCCGGCGCTAGCTGAGTCGGCACCGGATCGCTGCCGGGAACGCAGCCTTCCTACAATGCAGCGATGTCGTCAGAAATTGCAGCGCACAGCGCCGAAATCCCCTTGTTGCACAACCTCAATCCGGAGCAGCGCGCCGCCGTCACGCTGCCGGCCGAGCACGCGCTGATCCTGGCCGGTGCCGGCTCTGGCAAGACCCGGGTGCTGACCACGCGCATCGCCTGGCTGCTGCAGACCGGACAGGTCTCACCCGGCGGCGTGCTGGCCGTTACCTTCACCAACAAGGCCGCGCGCGAGATGATGACGCGCCTGTCGGCCATGCTGCCGCTCAATGTGCGCGGCATGTGGATCGGCACTTTCCATGGCCTGTGCAACCGCTTTCTGCGCGCACACTGCAAGCTGGCCAATCTGCCTTCCACCTTCCAGATTCTCGACACGCAGGACCAGCTCTCGGCCATCAAGCGCTTGTACAAACAGTTCGGCATTGACGACGAGCGCTTTCCCCCGAAGCAACTGCAGTGGTTCATTGGCGGCAATAAGGAAGAGGGCTTGCGCCCGAACATGGTGGAAGTGCGTGATGCGGAGACGCGCAAGAAGGTCGAGATCTACCAACTTTATGAAGACCAGTGCCAGCGCGAGGGCGTGGTCGATTTTGGCGAATTGATGCTGCGCAGCTTCGAGGTGCTGCGCGACAACGACCCGATCCGCGAGCATTACCAGCGGCGCTTTCGCCACATCCTGATCGACGAGTTTCAGGACACCAACAAGCTGCAATACGCCTGGATCAAGATGCTCGCCGGCACCGGCGCCCATGGTTCGGTCGACGGCGAGGGCACATTCAACCCGACCGGCTGCGTGCTGGCCGTCGGAGATGATGACCAGAGCATCTACGCTTTTCGCGGCGCGCGTGTGGGCAACATGGCCGACTTTGTGCGCGAGTTCAAGGTACAGCACCAGATCAAGCTCGAAGAGAACTACCGCAGCGGCAGCAACATTCTCGATTCAGCCAACGAGTTGATCGCCCACAACAGCAAGCGCCTGGGCAAGAACCTGCGCACCAGCCAGGGCCCGGGCGAGCCGGTGCGCGTGTATGAGGCGACCAGCGACTTCGCCGAAGCGCAGTGGATGGTTGATGAGATTCGGGAACTCGTGGGGGCCGCCGCGCCGGGCCGCCCCAAGCAAGGCCGCGCCCCCTCGGGGGGCAGCGCAGCACACGAAGTGGCAAGCGTGGGGGCATATTTCGCGCGAAAGGAAGTGGCGGTTTTATATCGCAGCAATGCGCAAAGCCGCGTCATTGAAACGGCCTTGTTCAACGCTGCGATGCCGTACAAGGTCTATGGTGGCTTGCGCTTCTTCGAGCGCGCCGAAATCAAGAACGCGCTGGCCTATTTGCGCCTGCTGGAGAACCCACGCGACGACAACAGTTTTCTGCGCGCTGTCAACTTCCCGCCGCGCGGCATTGGCGCGCGCAGCCTGGAGCAGTTGCAGGATGCCGCGCGTGCCAGTGGCTGCTCGCTCAGCGACGCCGTCAGCGGTTTGAGCGGCAAGGCCGGCACCAACATTGGCGCTTTTCTGGCCGGCATTGAAGTGCTGCGCGAACGTACGCAGGGCTTGAGCTTGCGCGAAATCATCGAACTGGTGCTGGAGCACAGCGGCTTGATCGTGCACTACAAGGCCGATCGCGAAGGCGCCGACCGGGTCGAGAATCTGGAGGAACTGGTCAACGCCGCCGAGAGCTTTGTCTCGCTCGAAGGCTTTGGCCGCGATGCGGTTGCGCTGCCGATCGACGAACACGCCAACCCGGCTGCTGCCTTGACGCAGTCGCCGGCGTCGCAGGGGCTGGATTTGAGCAAACCGCTGCTGGACCTGCCAGCGCCTGACGCCGAAACCGGCGAGACGCTCTCACCCTTGGCAGCTTTCCTTTCGCACGCCGCGCTGGAGGCGGGCGACAACCAGGCGCAGGCCGGGCAGGACGCGATTCAGTTGATGACGGTGCACGCCAGCAAGGGGCTGGAGTTTGACTGCGTCTTCATCACCGGCATCGAGGAGGGTCTGTTCCCACATGAGAACTCGATGAGTGACCGCGACGGGCTCGAAGAGGAGCGCCGCCTGATGTACGTTGCCATCACACGGGCCCGCCAACGCCTGTACCTGAGCCACTCGCAGACGCGCATGCTGCACGGCCAGACGCGCTACAACCTGCGCAGTCGCTTCTTCGAGGAGTTGCCTGAAGAATCATTGAAGTGGATCACGCCGAAGAACCAGGGCTTCGGCACCGGCTTCGGTTCGGGCTCTGCCGATAGCCATGCGGGGCGCAGCACGCGTTCCTTTGGTGTCGATTATTCGAAATACGCGGCAGCGCCGGCGGCCCCTGTCAGCAAGGCGGCTTCAGCCCACGGCTTGCGCGTCGGCGTCAAGGTGTTTCATGCCAAGTTTGGTGAAGGCACGGTACTCGCGCTTGAAGGTGTTGGCGACGACGCCCGCGCCCAAATCAATTTCCCGCGTCACGGCGTCAAGTGGCTGGCGCTCAGTGTGGCCAAACTGACCCTGGTGCCCTGAAGTCTGTTTGTCATTGCGGACCCCGATCCGCAATCCATGGTGCAGAAGCCATGGATCCCGGGTCAAGCCCGGGATGACGAATGCGCGCCCAGGGACTTCAGGAAGACGGCGCTGGCTCGAACGTGTCGCGGAACGTGAAGTAGAGCGACGCGAAGAACATCGTTGCTACCAGCAGCATGGCGGGAAACAGCAAGTCTCCAGCCAGATCAGAACTGCCCAGCAGCGCAGCCAGTGTCGTGATGCACACCAGCACCGTGACCAGCAGCGCCAGCCACATCACGCCGAAAATCGCGAAGGCCCAGAAATTGCGCAGACACGCGACCAGGCTGAAGAACAGACTCTTGGCCGGCGACATGCCATGCCAGTGCACCAGCGCCGGCGCGTGCCAGAACAGCAGCGAGAGCGGCAGGTGCAGACCGATGAAGAGCCACATTGCGCCCTGGAACGCGGGCTCGAGCATCATCTCGCGCGTGGGCGTGGCACCACCCAGGTAGACGCGGGCGAAATCGCCGCCATCGACCAGACTCGACAGCGCCATGGCGCCCAGAAAACCGACCGTGTACAGGCCGCCCAGGATCAGCATGGCACGTGCCTCCTTGGCCCCGGAACGAAAACCCGAGAGCAGCAGCATCGGCATGGGAAAGCGGCCTTCGGTTGCCTCGCGCGTGGCGATCATCAAGCCCAGCGTGGCAGCCGGCAGCAGTGTCATGGCGATGGCCAAGCCGATGTAGGGCAAAACGCTGGCAATCGTCATGACGGCCATGAACATGAAGAACAGGCCGGCCAGGGCCAGCGGCTGGCGGAAAAAGGTCCGTATGCCGAGCTTGATCCAGACCATGCCGGTGCGGGCGGGAACGATGTTGAGTTTCATGGTCAGTGGTGTGTGCTGGCAGACAACTCGCATTGGGCAACGCGCTGGCGCAACACGCGCTCGAAATGCCCTGGATGGTGCGCCTTGAGCAGATGGGCCGCACGTGGCAGATAAAAGTCCCATAGCCTTGAGAGCCAGAAACGCAGAGCAGCGCCGCGCAGCATGGCCGGCAGCAATTCGCGCTCGGCGTCCTGCAGTGGGCGCACGCCGGTATAGGCGGTGAGGAAACTCTGGCTGCGCGCCGCGTTGGGCGCGCCGGTATCGAGATCGACGCACCAGTCGTTCATGCAGACCGCCAGGTCAAACAGCCAGCTGTCGACACCGGCAAAGTAGAAATCGAAGAAGCCGCTGAGCTGTGGCTGGCCCTCGCGCTGCTCAAACATCACGTTGTCGCGGAACAGGTCAGCGTGAATCGGTCCGCGCGGCAGCGCGGCGTAGGCGGCTGTGCTGGCGATCTGGTTCTGGTAGCGCAGTTCGCTCTGGATCAGCGCGGTCTGCGCCGCATCCAGGTAGGGCAGGACGCTGGGCACGGTCTCGTTCCACCAGGCCAGGCCGCGCAGGTTGTCCTGCTTCAGGGGAAAGTCTGCGCCGGCCAGGTGCATGCGGGCCAGCATGGCGCCGACTGCCGCGCAGTGCGCCGGGCCTGGCTGCAGTTCGCTCTTGCCGCGCAGGCGGTTGACCACGGCTGTCGGCTTACCCTTGAGCGCAAACATGAGTTCACCCTGCGCGTTGGCGGTCGGGTCCGGCACCGGTATACCGCGCTGCGCCAGGTGTTTCATCAAATGCAGGTAGAACGGCAGTTGTGTGAAGCTCAGCCGCTCGAAAAGCGTGAGCACGTAGTCATGCGCTTGGCCGTCGCGCTCGGAACTGACGAAGTAGTTGGTGTTTTCGATGCCACCGGCGCAGCCCTGCAGTGCCGTGAGTTCGCCTAAGCGGAGTTCTTGCAGCAGCGTGCGGGCTTCGTCGCGAGAGACTTCTGTGTAAACCGCCATGGATCAAATATTCAGAAAAGTTCGGGCTGCGTACATGGTTTCATTGTAGAACGACGACCATTCTGGCCGGCGCAGGCAAAATGTACGCATGAGCGAAAACCAATCAAGACCCCAAACCCTGCTGCTGGTGGACGGATCAAGCTATCTGTACCGGGCCTTCCACGCCATGCCAGACCTGCGCGCCGTGGCGGGGGACCCCACCAGTGCGCCGACCGGCGCCATTCGCGGCATGGTCAACATGCTGCAAAAACTGCGCAAGGACGTGCCGGCCGACTACGCGGTCTGCGTTTTCGATGCCAAGGGGCCAACTTTTCGTGACGCCATCTACCCGGAATACAAAGGGCACCGTTCGCCCATGCCGGACGATTTGCGCGCCCAGATCGAGCCGATACACGAACTGGTGCGCTTGATGGGCTGGAAGCTGCTTGCCGTTCCCGGTGTCGAGGCCGATGACGTGATCGGCACGCTGGCTGTGATTGCGGCCAAGCAGGGTGTTGAGGTGATCGTGAGCAGCGGCGACAAAGACCTGGCGCAACTGGTCAATTCCCACATCACCATCATCGACACCATGAACGGGCGCAAGCGCGACGTCGCCGGTGTCGAGGCCGAATTCGGCGTGCCGCCGCATTTGATGGTGGACTACCAGACCCTGGTGGGCGACGCCATCGACAACGTGCCGGGCGTGCCCAAGGTCGGCCCGAAAACTGCCGCCAAGTGGCTGCAGCAATACGGCTCGCTCGACGCCGTCGTGGCCAATGCCGCTTCCATTTCAGGCGCAGTTGGCGAGAGCCTGCGCAAGTCGCTGGACTGGCTGCCGACCGGGCGCCAACTGCTCACCATCAAGACCGACTGCGACCTCGACGGCTGGGTCAGCGATCTGCCGGCGCTGGGTGCCATTGCCAGTGGCGTTGAGGACGCGCAGTCGCTGCTTGCGTTTTATGAGCGATATGGCTTCAGGGGGCTGGTCCGCAGCGGCGCCGTCCCTGCAAACGAAGCGGCCCCGCCCGTGCGCGCGCCGCGCAGCAACCCCGCACCGCGTAACCAGGAGCCTGGCTTGTTTGATGAACCGGAGGAACCGGCGGCTCCAAGCTCCAGCGTCAGCAGCGTGGTCTACGACACCATCCTGACGTGGGAAGACTTTGAGCGCTGGCTGGCACGCATCGAGGCCGCCGAACTGGTCGCCGTCGATACCGAAACCACCTCACTCGACGAGATGCGCGCCGAGATCGTGGGCCTGAGCTTCAGCGTGACGCCGGGTGAGGCTGCCTACATCCCGCTGGCGCACAGCTATGCCGACGCGCCAGCGCAGTTGCCGCGCGATGCGGTGCTGGCGCGCCTCAAGCCCTGGCTCGAAGACGCGAGCAAAAAGAAACTCGGCCAGCACATCAAGTACGACCGCCATGTGTTCGCCAACCACGGCATCGAGGTGCAGGGTTATGCGCACGACACCATGCTGCAAAGCTACGTGCTTGAAGTGCACAAGCCGCACGGCCTGGCCAGTTTGGCCGAGCGCCACCTCGGTCGCAGCGGCATCAGCTTTGAAGACCTGTGCGGCAAGGGCGCGCACCAGATCTGCTTTGATCAGGTCGAGATCGCCAAGGCGGCCGAGTATTCATGCGAAGACTCGGACATGACACTCGACGTGCACCGTGTGCTGTGGCCGCAGTTGCAAGCGGATGACAAACTGCGCTTCATTTACGAACTGGAAATCGCCAGCAGCGAGTCGCTCTACCGCATCGAGCGCCATGGCGTGCTGATCGACGCTGCCACGCTGGCCGCGCAAAGCCAGCAACTCGGCGTGCGCATCCTGCAACTCGAAAAAGAAGCACACGAACTCGCCGGCCAGATCTTCAACCTCGGCAGCCCGAAACAGATTGGTGACATTTTCTTCACCAAGCTCGGTCTGCCGGTGGTGAAGAAAACGCCCACCGGCACCCCCAGCACCGACGACGAGGTGTTGCAAAAGCTGGCCGAGGACTACCCGCTGCCGGCCAAGATTCTGGAGCACCGCAGCCTGGCCAAGCTCAAGGGCACTTACACCGACAAGCTGGCGCAGCTGGCGCACCCGCGCACCGGGCGCGTGCACACGCATTACGCACAGGCGGTGGCGGTGACCGGGCGCCTCTCGAGCAACGACCCCAACCTGCAAAACATCCCCGTGCGCACACCCGAAGGCCGGCGCGTGCGCGAAGCCTTTGTGGCGCCGGCGGGCTGCGTTATCGCCAGTGCCGACTACAGCCAGATCGAGCTGCGCATCATGGCCCACATCAGCGGTGACGCCGCGCTGTTGCTGGCCTTTCACGACGGCATGGACGTGCACCGCGCCACCGCCGCCGAGGTCTTTGGCATCAGCACCGACCAGGTCAGCGCCGAGCAGCGCCGCTACGCCAAGGTCATCAACTTTGGCCTGATCTACGGCATGAGCGCCTACGGCCTGGCGCGCAGTCTGGGCATCGACAACACGGCGGCGAAGAACTTTGTGGCGCGCTACTTCGAGCGCTACCCCGGCGTCAAGATCTACATGGACCACACGCGCGCACTGGCCAAGGACAAGGGCTATGTCGAGACCGTGTTTGGCCGGCGCCTGTACCTGCCGGAAATCAACTCGCCCAACGGCCCGCGTCGTGCCGGTGCCGAGCGCGCCGCCATCAACGCGCCGATGCAGGGCACAGCCGCCGATCTGATCAAGCTCAGCATGGTCAAGGTGCAACAGGTGCTCGACGAGCAGCAGCGCGGTACGCGCATGGTGATGCAGGTGCACGATGAACTGGTGTTCGAGGTGCCGCTATCCGAGGTCGAGTGGGTGCGCCACGAGATCCCGCGTCTGATGGCCGGTGTGGCGCATCTCAAGGTGCCGCTGCTGGCCGAGGTCGGCTTCGGACCGAACTGGGACCAGGCGCACTGAGCACGGCGCTCTTGCTGCTACAATTCGCTCCGAAGCGGCTGTAGCTCAGTTGGATAGAGTACTTGGCTACGAACCAAGGGGTCGTGGGTTCAATTCCTGCCAGCCGCACCAAATGAATCAAGGACTTATGCTCGAAAGGGTGTAAGTCCTTTCTTCTTTGCGGCGAAAAATCCCTCCCTGGTGCCTACATGGTGCCTATAACGCGGATGCTGTATCTACTTTGTGCACTCTCTCTCAGTCAGAGGCCTCATCACACGCAGCGCCACGTTATCGGCTCTTATCCAATAGAAGCTCCATCACGCCGCTTGCACAGCGCACCACCTCTGCAGAATCGAATCACCTCCCACAGCCCTTACGCTCCCACTTATCCTTAGCCTTGCATTCTGCAACGGTTTGCCTCTGCATGTTCTCTGGTCTGTCCGCACTGCCGCAAGCTAACGGCGTGATGTGATCGATGACATAGCCCTTGCAGGGACCTTTGCGCGCACCAGCACCATGGGGCATGGGTGGTGCGTTTGAACCCAACCTTGGCGCTCTGGCTGCGCTTGATACGTGCTTCTGCAGGGCTGACACAGTCAGCTATCGAACACAGCAGAACAAGCATGAACAATTTCATCAACTGATCCGGCCCATTTCAACTAGGGGGAAGGCACTACGCCCCCCCCCGGGGTGGGACCATGACTCGGCGAATGAATAGGGTGGTACCTATGTCGCACACCACACGGCTAAAAACAGGATGTGTGTAGGTTCTACTTACACTGCCGCCCTGACACCGGAAAACTGCAGGCTGAGATGAAGTTATTGAATGCTTTCCCGGCCAATGCCTGCACTGACGGAACCGTGACGTCGTAGACCCGCAACAGACACATAAGCGACGGTCAGCTTTTCGATCTGCCTACTCCAATCCGGTCGCTGGATCAACATCAAATCCGCTAACCCGATGGCACCGCCAACTTGGTTGGCAGATGCTCCATCCAACTGTCACAGGTGTTGCTGGGTTGTGTCTCAGGGTAGTGTCGCAGTGGCTGAGGCTTGCGCTCAGCCGGTGCCAGCGAGAAGTAGTTCTTGCCACAGCGTAGGCCACTTGCGCTATCTTCAGCCTTGAGTCGCATCGAGCAGTTGAGACACAAGTTGTGGCTA
>CAITXW010000061.1 GCA_903896425.1 uncultured beta proteobacterium
CTAACGAAAAGCCATGTAGAGGACTACCATGTATAAAAACCTCGTGGCCGCGCTTGCGGTCGCCTGTTGTATTTCCCCCGTTTTTTCGCAAACCGCTGACAAGCCCTTGAAGATTGGCTTTGTCTACGTCGCGCCGCTCGCCGATACCGGCTGGGTGCGCCAGCATGACGAGGGGCGTCTGGCCGTTGAGTCGGCCCTGGGCAACAAGGTCAAAACGACTTACGTTGAAAACGTCGCCGAAGGGCCGGACGCTGAACGTGTGATCCGCGATCTGGCGGCCACCGGGCACCAACTGATCTTCACCCCCAGCTTTGGTTACATGGAGCCCACGCTCAAGGTGGCGCAAGAGTTTCCGGCTGTCAGGTTCGAATCGATCACCGGCTACAAGACCGCGCCGAATGTGGCAACGGCCAATGCGCGTTATTACGAGGGCCGCTACCTTGCCGGCATCGCCGCCGGACGCATGACCAAAACCAATGTGGCCGGTTATGTCGCGGGTTTTGCGATTCCGGAAGTGGTGCAGGGCATCAACGCTTTTGCGCTGGGACTGCGCTCGGTCAATCCGAAGGCGGTGGTCAAGGTGGTGTGGCTTAACACCTGGTTCGATCCGACGCGCGAGCGCGACGCTGCGATGACGCTGTTCAACCAGGACGTGGACGTGATCGCCTTCCATACCGTTTCGTCGGCCATCATGGCGGCGGCGCAGGAGCGCGGCAAACTGGCCATCGCCTACCACTCGGACATGCGCAAGATTGCGCCCGACGCGCAGATCCTGGCCGTCACGCACCAGTGGGGCGCTTATTACACGCAACGGGCACGCGCTGTGCTCGACGGCAGTTGGAAGAGCGGCAACGTCTGGGGCGGCGTGCGCGAGGGCATGATCCGTGTTGAAGGTTTTGGCTCCGCCGTGCCCGCTGCTGTGCAGCAGGAAGTGCTGGCGCGGCAAAAGGACATCGCAGCCGGCAAACTGCAGCCGTTCCGGGCCCGCGAGGCGCTGCTGGACAACGAAGGCCGGCAAGTCATCGCCGCCGGCCAGAGCCTGAGCGACGCGCAGATCCTCGGCATGAACTGGCTGGTGCAAGGCGTGCAGGGCAAGCTGCCCTAAAGTTCTCAAGTGGTTATGCTTGGTGTTCATGAAAGCCTACCGCGCCGCCATCCTGCGTTTTGATCCCGTGCGGGAAGCATCGCGCTCGGCGATCTACGAGGCAGACGGTTTGCTGCTGGTCGGACCGGATGCCAGCGGCACGCAGCGGGTGCAGGCAGTGGGCCCGTACCGCGAGGTGCACCAGCGTTTTCCGGACGTGACGATCGAACACCTGCCCGGGCGCATCATCGCGCCCGGCTTTGTCGACATGCATATCCACTTTCCGCAGACCAATGTCATCGCCTCGCCTGCCGACGGTCTGTTGCCCTGGCTTGAAAACCATACATTCCCAGAAGAAAGTCGTTTTTCGGATCCGGCTTATTGCGCCGAGTCGGCGGCGTTCTTCATCGCCGAGTTGCTGCGCAACGGTGTCACGACCGCGCTGGCCTTTGCCAGTTCACACCCGGCTTCGGTGAGCGCGCTGTTTGACGAAGCTCTGCGGCGGCGCTTGCGTTTGATCACCGGCCTGTGTCTGATGGACCGTCATGCGCCACCCGGCGTACTCAATGCTGCCAGCACCGATGGCCGCTTTGATGCAACTCAACAGAGCCTGATCGACTCAGAAGCCCTGATCAAGACCTGGCACGGCCAGGGCCGTCTGGGCTACGCCATCACGCCGCGCTTTGCGCCGAGTTGCAGTGATGCGCAATTGCGCGGCGCCGGGGAACTGGCGGCGCGTTACCCCGATGTCTGGATTCAGTCGCACGTTGCGGAGAACCGCGATGAAATCGAATGGGCACGCAAGCTGTTTCCGGCGTCGCACAGCTACCTGGCCATCTACGGCGATTTTGGTTTGCTGCGCCAGCGCGCCGTCTATGGCCATTGCATCCACTTCGATGACGCCGACCGGGCACTGATGCGTGACAGCGGCGCGGTGGCGGCCGTGTGCCCCAGCAGCAATCTGTTTCTGGGCAGTGGCTACTTCGACTTCGCGGCGGCCGATCGGCTTGGCATGGCCTATGGGCTGGCGAGCGATGTCGGGGGCGGCACCAGCTTTAGCCCGTTTCACACGATGCTTGCGGCCTACTACGTTGGGCGCCAGGAGCAGGGAAAACCGGCCGTATCACTGTCGCCGCAACACCTCTGGTGGCAGCACACAGCCGGTGCCGCGCAGGCGCTGGGCTTGGCCGGAGTGGTCGGCAATCTGGTGCCGGGCTGCGAAGCCGATTTTGTGGTGCTCAATCCAAAGGCTAGCCCCTTGCTCGTGCGCCGCACCGCTTGTGCCAACAGCCTGGATGAACTGTTGTTCGCCCTGATCGTGCTCGGGGATGACCGGCTGGTTGAGCGAACCGTGATCTCACAGGCCCTGCTTACAATCTCGGCAAATTAGGAGTTGTGTTCCCATGAGTATCAAGAGTGACAAATGGATTCGCCGCATGGCAGAGTCCACCGGCATGATCGAACCGTTTGAGCCGGGCCAAATCCGCGAACGTGACGGGAACAAGATCATCAGCTACGGCACCAGCAGCTATGGTTACGACATCCGCTGCGCGCCCGAGTTCAAGGTTTTCACCAACATCCACAGCACGGTGGTGGACCCGAAAAACTTCGACGAGAAGAGTTTTGTCGATTTCCACGGCGACAGTTGCATCATTCCACCCAACAGTTTTGCGCTGGCGCGCACCATGGAATACTTCCGCATTCCGCGCAATGTGCTGACCATCTGCCTGGGCAAGAGCACTTATGCGCGCTGCGGCATCATCGTCAACGTCACGCCGTTTGAGCCCGAGTGGGAAGGCTATGTGACGCTGGAATTCAGCAACACCACACCGCTGCCAGCCAAGATTTACGCTGGCGAGGGCTGCGCCCAGGTGCTGTTCTTCGAGAGCGACGAGGTCTGCGAAACCTCCTACAAGGACCGCGGCGGCAAATACCAGGGGCAGGTTGGCGTCACCTTACCCCGCGCCTGAACCCGCCCAATTGGGGGATAATAGGGGTTTGCCCCAATCCATCGGGGCGATCAGCTATCGGATTGATAGCATTTGACTTTGGCTATGAATGACCGATTTGAACTCTGATGCTGGCGTTGACATGACGCAACACAAGCTGCCGATGGCGTTTTCCCATTTGCAGTTGGCCGCACCGCTGGCGCGCGCCGTTGCCGAACTCGGCTACGAATCGATGACGCCGATCCAGGCACAGGCCATCCCCATGGTGCTGCAGGGCCGCGACGTCATGGGCGCAGCGCAGACCGGCACCGGCAAGACGGCGGCTTTTTCACTGCCGCTGCTGCAACGCATGCTCAAGCACGAAAGCAGTTCGACCTCTCCCGCGCGCCATCCGGTGCGCGCCCTGGTGCTGCTGCCCACGCGCGAACTGGCCGATCAGGTGGCGCAGGCGATCAAGGATTACGCCAAGCACACCCAACTGCGCTGTGCCGTGGTGTTTGGCGGCATGGACATGAAGCCCCAGACCATCGAGCTGAAAAAAGGCGTCGAGATCCTGGTGGCGACGCCGGGGCGCTTGCTGGACCACATCGAGGCCAAGAACGCGGTTCTGAATCAGGTCGAGTACGTGGTGCTGGACGAGGCTGACCGCATGCTCGACATCGGCTTTCTGCCCGACCTGCAGCGTATTCTGAGCTTCCTGCCCAAACAGCGCACCACCTTGCTGTTTTCGGCCACCTTCTCGCCCGAGATCAAGCGCCTGGCCAACAGCTACCTGCAAAACCCGGTGACGATCGAAGTCGGTGGCTCCAACACCACGGCCTCCACCGTTGAGCAGCACTTCTACAGTGTCGGCGACGAGGACAAACGTCACGCCCTGCACCAGTTGATCAAGCAGCGCGAGCTCAAGCAGGCTTTTGTTTTTGTCAACAGCAAACTCGGTTGCGCCCGGTTGGCGCGTTCATTGGAGCGCGAAGGCCTCAAGACCACGGCCCTGCATGGCGACAAGAGCCAGGACGAGCGGCTCAAGGCGCTCGAAGCGTTCAAGAGCGGCGAGGTCGATTTGCTGGTCTGCACCGATGTGGCAGCGCGCGGTCTGGACATCAAGGACGTGCCGGCGGTTTTCAATTTTGACATCCCGTTTAACGCCGAAGACTACGTGCACCGCATCGGTCGTACCGGGCGTGCCGGTGCCGCCGGTCTGGCCGTGAGTTTTGTGTCCAAGAGCGATGCCCGGTTGGTGGCGGATATCGAAAAGCTTTTGAAGGTAAAGATTGAGGTCGAAGCCGTCGAGTTTGACGAGGACGCGCCCGATATCCGCAAACAGGGCCGCATCAACGATGGCCGTCGCATGTATGCCGAAGGTGTGCAGGATGACGCGCATCCGGGTCATCGCAGCGGTGCACTGCGCGACGTGGCGCGCGAAGGTCAGTTTGCCAGGCCCGAGCGGCCGCTGCGCCGCGACTATGCGCGACCGGCTGCGGCTTCGCGTGATCCGTTCTTTGACAAACCCTACGAGGCAGCACCAGTGCTGGCCGAGGCCGACGCCGCGGCCAAGCCGTCCTGGGAAGCGGCGGCACGTCACGGTGCGCGCAGCATCTCTGCCAACATCAAGCCAAAGCGCCGCGTGGCAGCGCTGTTCAAGTCCGAATAGCGCGACCACGCTCTTGCGTCAGCCCGGTTTCTGGGCTTGCACGCATTGCACCTGAATCAGTTCCTGTTTGAGCAGTTGGCTGCTGTCTGAGGGACCGGCGCCGCCGACGCGCAAGGCGCTCAGGCAGCCACCCCAGACGCAGCCGGTGTCGAGCGAGAGTACATCGCTGCGGCCCAGCCAGCCCAGCATTGACCAGTGGCCGAACGCCACCGTGATATCGGCCGTGCGCCGACCGGGTACTTCAAACCAGGGCATGTAGCCCGCCGGCGCGCTCGCCGCGCCTTCCTTGCTTTCGTGATCCATGCGTCCGTTGGCATCGCAAAAGCGCATGCGCGTCAGGGCGTTGACGATCACACGAAGCCGCTCTGCGCCCGTGAGCGCATCGCTCCATCGCGCCGGTTCGTTGCCGTACATCTGGCGCAGGAAGTCACCCAACTGCGGGCCGCGCAAAATGGTTTCGACCTCGCTCGCCAGCGCCACGGCTTGTTGCGCGCTCCAGTTTGGCAGCACACCGGCATGGACCATCAGCAGCGCGTGGCCGTCAATTTGTTCGAGCATGGCCATGCGCTGCCAGCGCAACCATTCCAGCATGGCCTCGCGGTCGCTGGCCTGCAGGATGTCACCCAGCGTATCGCTGCGGCTCGGCTGACGTACACCGGCCGCCAGTGCCAACAGGTGCAGGTCGTGGTTGCCAAGCACGGCTTGTGCCGCCGTTCCGTAGCGCATCAGGCGGCGCAGCACCGCCGCTGATTGCGGGCCCCGGTTGACCATGTCACCGAGCAGGTAGAGCGTGTCGCGGCTGGGCGAGAAAGAAATTTCGTCCAATAGCCGTTGCAATGCGTCATCGCAACCCTGGACGTCGCCAATCAAGTAAAGTGCCATATGTTCATTCTCGCCGCTGATCGATGGATTTTTTACTGATTGTCTTTCTGACCCTGCTCAACGGTGTCTTTGCCATGTCGGAGCTGGCGCTGGCGGCCAGCCGCAAGGTGCGATTGAATGCGATGGCCGAAGAGGGCGACAAGGGGGCGCAGGCAGCGCTCACGCTGCTCGGTAATCCGAACCAGTTTCTCTCGACCGTGCAGGTCGGCATCACCTCCATCGGCATGCTCAACGGCATTGTCGGTGAGGCCGCCTTCAGCGAAGGCGTGGCGGCCTGGCTGCACGGCTTCGGTGTGGCCGACAAGGCGGCTGCCATTTCGGCCACGGCCATCGTCGTCACACTGATTACCTTCACCACCATCATTTTTGGTGAACTGGTGCCCAAGCGCATCGGCCAGTTACACCCGGAAGCGGTATCGCGCTGGGTGGCGCGCCCGATGCTGTGGTTGGCCACGGCCGCCAAGCCGTTTGTGAAGTTGCTCTCCGGCACCACCGCCGGTGTTCTCAAACTGTTGCGCATCGATACCACCGGACTGCGTCCGGTGACAGAGGAGGAGATCAGCGCCAGCCTGGAAGAAGGGGTGGACGCCGGCGTGATCGAACAGCACGAGCACCAGATGGTGCAAAACGTGTTTCAGCTCGATGATCGCCCGCTGACCTCGCTGATGGTGCCGCGTACCGATGTGGAGTGGCTCGATGCGGACAACAGCGTGGCGCAAAGCCTGCAGCGGGCCGGGACTGGCGGTGAGAAGGGTGCACATTCCTGGTACCCGGTGTGTCGCGGCTCGCTCGACGATGTGGTCGGTGTGATCAGCATCGGTCGCCTGTTGCAACTGGGCGTGGACACGCCCGGCACGATCGAGGCCCATGCCATGCCAGCCTCGTTTGTGCCCGAAACTTTGAGCGGCATGGAACTGCTGGAGCAGTTTCGGGCCAAGGCCGGGCGCTTTGTCTTTGTGGTCGACGAATACGGCGTGGTGCAGGGGCTGCTGACACCGCGTGACCTGCTCGAAGCCATCACCGGCGAATTGCAGCCCGGCGCGCAGATTGATGCCTGGGCCACCGAGCGCGACGATGGTTCCTGGCTGCTCGATGGTCTGATGCCGGTGAGTGAACTCAAGGTGCGTCTTGGAATCGATGAATTGCCGGAGGAGGACCGGGGTCGCTACAACACGGTAGCCGGTTTGCTGATGTCGGTGTCAGGCCATTTGCCTGCGGTTGCTGAGCGTATCAACTGCGCCGGTTGGTGCTTCGAAGTGGTGGACCTGGACGGCAAACGCATCGACAAGGTGCTGGCCAGTGAATCGGTTTGACCCGTCGGGGCGAGCCACTCTACAAGATAATTGAATCAATACTGACATTGGTCAAGGCGTTGTGGGCCGACGCCCCGGATACTGTTCAAAACAAAAGGAGTTCCGTCATGTTCAAACACATACTCGTTCCAGTGGATGGTTCTTCAACGGCGCAACTGGCGGTCGACAAGGCGATCAGCCTGGCCAAAGCATTTGGCAGTCGCGTCACCGCCATTTTTGTTATCGACCCCTATCCGTTTACCGGTGTCGGAACCGACTTTGCCTACGGTCAGGCCGAGTACCTGAGCGCGGCAACCGCCGAGGCCAATGCGGCCATCAAGGCCAGCCGTGCAGCCTTTGAGGCGGCCGGCATTAGCGCCGAGACGTCGGTGATCGAAGCCAACGCCGCTTGGCGCGGTGTGGTTCAGTCGGCCAAAACCATCGGCGCTGATCTGATCGTCATGGGTTCACACGGCCGCAGCGGTTTGGAAAAACTGGTGCTCGGCAGCGTCACGCAAGCCGTTCTGTCGCACACCCACCTGCCAGTCCTGGTAGTGCGCGACTGAGCGCATTCCATTTCTAAACCATCCCTGTCGTTGTTGCTTCGCCTTGCCGTGCTAAAGCACTGTCTGCGGCTTCGCGCCTAGACAGGAATGATTTGGAAACGGAATTGGACAGCGGCTCTCAGCCGCACTGTCCCACGTAACCGCAGGCAGTACAGAAATCGCAGCCGTCCTTGTGGATGACGGTTGGGTTGCCGCATTCCGGACACACTTTGCCGGCCATGGTGGTGGCGACTTCGTGATCCTTCGGGGCGTCAAGCACCCCCATTTCGCGCAGCGGGAAGCCCTCTTCGTCCAGCACGCCGAGCATGGCGTAGCGGTGGATGATGAGGCGCGCGATATAGGCCACGGTTGAAGGCCAGGTTTGCTGGCGCCGTTCGCCATTGGGCAGGCCCGGAACAAAAGCCATGAAGTGACCGAGCGGCTCCGCATAGTTGAGCAGCTTGCGCAGCTTCATGCCAATCCAGGCCGGATCGATCACGCGCATGTCGAGCGACAGCAAGCGCGCCACGCCATCGAGGGCGCGCGGATAGTTGCCGGAGAAGCCGACCGCGCAGGGGCGTGTCACGATGGCACCGTCATGGCCGGGCAGGTTCACTTCCTTGAGCGTGACGGTCAGCGATTCGCCGGTAGCCGGGTTTTCCACGTCGACTGACCAGGCCAGCGTGCCGGACGGGCCGGTCTGCGGCTCGCCGCGGCTGAACATGGCATCCATCACCGGGGTCGCGACCTTGGCATTGCTGCCGGGCAAGGCCTTGAGTTGATCGCAGCGCCAGCGGATCACAGCTGCCGTCGCGGCGACCACACCGGGGAACAAGCGCTGTTCGCCGTGCGGTGGGAACGGCATTTCGAATGAGTGTTCTTCGGCTACCGTGGCCAGGGCGTCGAGTTTGAGTTGCAGCCAGGCCGGGTCGTTGGCGCGCAGGTCCATCGACAGCGTCTTGGCCAGCGCGCCCAGGCCGCGGGGCTGATCGGTGCCGTTGACCCAAACCTCGAAGGGCTTGGGTGCCCCGCCTTCTTCGGGTGAGATCTCGCCGACGAACAGGGCAAAGTCGCCAAACGGATGGTGCATCATGAACGTCCAGGCCGAGTTGCCGCCGGGCAACTGCGGACGACTTGGCCAGCGCAAGGACGAGAGTACCGGTACCGGCAGGCGCTCCAGTGACAGCCGGTGGTTCGTGCCATCGATTTGCAGCGGCTTGGCGGCGGCTGGCGCGGTGCTGGGCGTGACGCTGAGCACCGAGCCCAGGATCGAATTGGGCCGGTAAGTGGCCAGCCCCTTGAGGCCGGACTGCCAGGCTTCCATGTACAGGGTCTGGAAATCGGCGTAGGGGTAATCTGCCGGCACGTTGACGGTCTTGGAAATCGCGGTGTCGATGAAAGGCGCCACCGCAGCGACCATGGTCTCGTGCGCTTGCGCGCTCATCTCGAGTGCGGTGACAAAGGCCGGCGTCAGCGGCTCGTCGTCGCCAAAGATGTGGCGGTACAGGCGCCA
Organism: uncultured beta proteobacterium; assembly: GCA_903896425.1. Lineage (GTDB taxonomy): Bacteria > Pseudomonadota > Gammaproteobacteria > Burkholderiales > Burkholderiaceae_C > Rhodoferax. The sequence continues at coordinate 8,917 of CAITXW010000061.1, forward strand.
GGCGTGGTCTTCCACCGCGTATTCCTTGAAGCTGCCGTCGGTCATGCGCTTCTTGCGCGTGTAGGTCCAGCTGAAGGCGGGCTCGATACCGTTGCTGGCGTTGTCGGCAAAAGCCAGGCTGATGGTGCCGGTCGGTGCGATCGAGAGCAGGTGCGAATTGCGCAGACCGTGCGTGCGAACGCGCTCTTTCAGGCCCGCTGGCAGGCGTGACGCAAAGGTCTGGCCGCTCAGATAGAGGTCGGCGTTGAAGAGCGGGAAGGCGCCACGTTCGCGCGCCAGTTCCACCGAAGCTTCATAGGCGGTGTCACGCATGCACTCGGAAATCTGGCGTGCCATGTCGCGCGCTTCCTGCGTGTCGTAGCGCAGGTTGAGCATGACCAGCGCATCACCGAGACCGGTAAAGCCCAGGCCGACACGGCGTTTGCTGCGCGCTTCTTCCTGCTGCTGCGGCAGCGGCCAGACCGTGACGTCAAGCACGTTGTCGAGCATGCGGGTGGCGATGCGCGCAACATCTTCAAATCCGGCCCGGTCGAAGCGCGCATTGTCTTCAAACGGGTTTTCGATGAAGCGCGTCAGGTCGATCGAACCCAGGCAGCAGCAGCCATAGGGCGGCAGCGGTTGTTCGGCGCAGGGGTTGGTGCTGGCGATGGTTTCGCAATACGACAGGTTGTTGTCGCGGTTAATCTGGTCCAGAAACAGCACACCGGGTTCGGCATGGTCGTAGGTGGAGCGCATGATCTGGTCCCACAACTCGCGCGCTGCGAGTTTGCGGTAAATCCACATGCCGCTGTCTTTGTCCTGATAGGCGCCGGCTGCCTTTTGCCCGACACCGGGTTCGGCGCGGTGCACCAGCGTAAATTCCTTGTTGTTCTGCACCGCTTCCATGAAGGCATCGGTGACGCCCACGGAAATGTTGAAGTTCTTCAGGTCGCCCGTGTCCTTGGCGTGGATGAAGGCTTCGATATCTGGATGGTCGCAGCGCAGCACACCCATCTGCGCACCGCGGCGCGCGCCGGCAGACTCGACGGTTTCGCAGGAGCGGTCAAACACCCGCATATAACTGACCGGTCCGGAAGCGCTGCTCTGCGTACTGCCAACCCAGGCGCCGTGCGGGCGGATGCGTGAGAAGTCGTAACCAACGCCGCCACCGCGACGCATGGTTTCAGCGGCTTCGGTCAGTGCCGTGTAAATGCCGGGGTGACCGTCTTCAATGTGCGCGATCGAATCGCCGACCGGCTGCAC
>CAITXW010000062.1 GCA_903896425.1 uncultured beta proteobacterium
ATTGTCAAGCGATCGCTTGAGATCGCTGGTGAGTTGTGCAGTTACACCAACATGAACCACACCATCGAAACCCTTCCATGACACCCCAGGAAATTGTTGCCGAGCTTGACAAGCACATCGTTGGCCAGCAGCAGGCCAAACGCGCGGTGGCCATCGCCCTGCGCAACCGCTGGCGCCGCCAGCAGGTCGAGCCTGGTCTGCGCGCAGAGATCACGCCCAAGAACATTCTGATGATTGGCCCCACGGGTGTGGGCAAAACAGAAATTGCGCGCCGCCTGGCGCGCCTGGCCGATGCGCCCTTCATCAAGGTCGAGGCCACCAAGTTCACCGAGGTTGGCTATGTCGGCAAGGATGTTGACGCCATCATCCGCGATTTGGCCGATATTGCGGTCAAGCAAACCCGTGTTGCCGGTATGAAACAAGTGCGTGCACGCGCTGAGGATGCGGCAGAGGAACGTTTACTCGATATTTTGGTTCCGCCACCGCGCGCCGAGTTCGGCCTGGACACCAAAGCTGAAGCCGAAAGCGTGGCGCGGCAGACCTTTCGCAAAAAGCTGCGCGAGGGCCAACTCGCCGAGCGCGAGATTGAAATCGACTTGGCGCAGACTGCGCCCCAGCTTGAGATCATGGGGCCGGCCGGCATGGAAGAAATGACCGAGCAGTTGCGCGGCATGTTCGGCCAGATGGGACAGGCCAAGCGCCAGACCCGCAAACTCAAGATCCCCGAGGCACAGCGTTTGCTGATCGACGAAGAAGCGGCCAAACTGGTCAATGAGGAAGAGATCAAGACGCAGGCGCTGCACATGCTGGAGCAAAACGGCATTGTCTTCATCGACGAGATCGACAAGGTTACCTCGCGTTCCGAAGGCAACGGCGCCGAGGTGTCGCGCCAGGGCGTGCAGCGTGACCTGCTGCCGCTGGTGGAAGGCACGACGGTCTCCACCAAATACGGCATGGTCAAGACCGATCACATTTTGTTCATCGCATCCGGTGCCTTTCACCTGAGCAAGCCCAGCGATCTGATTCCGGAATTGCAGGGACGCTTCCCGATTCGCGTTGAACTGCAATCGCTCTCGGTGCAGGATTTTGTCGCGATACTGACGCAGACGCATGCCTCGCTGGTCAAGCAATACCAGGCCCTGCTCGCCACAGAGAACGTGCAGATCGAGTTCCTCGACGAAGGCATCATGCGCTTGGCGCACATTGCGTTTGACGTCAATGAGCGCACCGAAAATATCGGCGCACGGCGCTTGTCAACTGTCATGGAGCGTCTGCTTGACGAAGTGAGTTTTGACGCCGCGAATCTGGGTGGGCAGACCATTCGTATTGATGCGGCCTATGTTGATGCGCGCCTGGGCGAACTCAGCCGCGACGAGGACCTTTCAAGGTACATTCTGTAACCTTGCGGGTCAGACCAAGAATTGCGCAGCAATTTTGCTCTGACCCCAACATTTCAGTCCTTGCGGGTCAGACCAAGAATTGCGCAGCAATTTTGCTCTGACCCCAACATTTCAGTCCTTGCGGGGCAGACCAGGAATTGCGCAGCAATTTTGCTCTGACCCCAACATTTCAGTCTTCCCTTAACGCATTACTTTCATAACATGCGCTAAGTGCTTAATTTAGAACGATTTTGTATGGATTTTTTCATCCAAATCAGCGTCTAAGTACTTGATTTCATTGAAATAAATTCTGACGGGCCTGCTTGCAAACTCTGTATTTGCTGGTACAGTGCAAAAATGTGCAATTAAGTGGTGAAAAGTGCCTTTGCCTTTTCCATTTCTTGCTGTTTTTGCCAACGAAGGGTTTGTTGCCGTGTTTCAAGGGGCCTCGTCATTAAGTCTTGATACCAAGGGTCGCCTGTCGGTGCCGACTCGGCATCGTGACGTTCTGAATGCCACAGCTGCCGGGCAACTGACCATTACCAAACATCCGCATGGCTGCCTGATGGTGTTTCCGCGCCCGGAATGGGAGAAGTTCCGTGAGCGCGTGGCGTCGTTGCCGATGTCGGCCCAGTGGTGGAAGCGGATATTCCTCGGCAATGCCATGGACGTGGAGATGGATGCTACCGGTCGTGTGCTGGTGTCGCCCGAGTTGCGCGAAGCCGCCGGCATTGCCAAGGACGCAATCCTGCTCGGCATGGGGGCTCATTTTGAATTGTGGGACAAGGCGAGCTACGATGCGCAGGAGGCCAAGGCGATGGCCGGCGAGATGCCCGAAGTCTTCAAAGATTTTTCTTTCTGAAGGCCGGCGGTGAACACCTCATGGACGCACACCACCGTTTTGTTGAATGAAGCAGTTAACGCTCTCTTCAACGATCCTCTGGCCGAACCCGGCGATGTCAGCGCGACGACTGCCTGCTATGTCGATGCCACCTTCGGTCGCGGCGGACACAGCCGGTTGATCCTGTCACGGCTGGCGCCGCAGGGACGCCTGATCGCCTTTGACAAAGACCCCGATGCGTTGGCCGCCGCCGCCAGTATTGACGATCCCCGCTTCTCCATCCGGCACCAGGGCTTTGCCCAGCTTGGGGAATTGCCCGAAGCCAGCGTTGCGGGCGTTCTGCTGGATCTGGGCATCAGTTCGCCACAAATCGACAACCCGGTGCGTGGTTTTAGCTTCCGGTTCGAAGGCCCGTTGGACATGCGCATGGACACCACGCGCGGCATCAGCGTTGCGCAGTGGCTGGCGACAGCCGAAACAGAAAAAATAGCGGAGGTGATACGTGATTACGGTGAAGAACGGTTTGCTGGGGCCATTGCAAAGGCGATTGTTGCTCGCCGACAGGAACGGGGCGCCATTTCAACCACCACTGAACTGGCCCAGCTCGTGGCTGACACGGTCAAAACCCGCGAGCCGGGCCAGAACCCTGCAACGCGCACATTTCAGGCTCTTCGGATTTTCATCAACGCCGAACTTGAAGAGCTGCAACAGG
>CAITXW010000063.1 GCA_903896425.1 uncultured beta proteobacterium
CTCCTTCGGGTCGTTGATCAACTCCACTTCGGCGGCCTTGTCGAGTTCCAGACTGGCGCCACGCGGACGTGTTCCGGCCAACGGCCGAATCGTGATCTTCTGCTCGGTCTGGCCGTTGCTGCTGATCTGCTCCTGGCGCACCAGGATTTCGGGCGACGCCCCGACCACATGAAAGTCGCCGAAGTCGTAGTAATACATGTAGGGACTGGGATTGAGCGCGCGCAAGGCACGGTACAGGCTCAGCGGCGACTCGGTGTAGCGCTTCTTGATGCGCTGTCCAACCTGCACCTGCATGAAATCACCGCCGGCAATCAGTTCCTTGGCGCGCTCAACCGCTGCGATGTAGTCGACCTTGGCAAACTCGCGCTCGGCCGGGTAGCTTTGTGTCGGTTTCACCAGTGGCGCGCTGACCGAGTACTTCAGTTTCTCCTTGAGCTCGCGCAAGCGCTTCTTGGCGTTGGCGTAGGCCTCGCTCTGTGACGGATCGGCATAGACGATCAGGTAAAGCTTGCCCGACAGGTTGTCGATCACGGCCAGTTCTTCACACTGTAGTAGCAGGATGTCGGGGCAGCCGAGCGTGTCAGGCGGACACGAGTCCTGCAACTTTTTCTCGATATAGCGCACCGTGTCGTAGCCAAAGTAGCCGGCCAATCCGCCACAAAAACGCGGCAGGCCCGGGCGCAGCGCCACCTTGAAACGCTTCTGGTATTGCGAGATGAAGTCCAGCGGGTTGCCACTTGCACTCTCCACCACGACACCATCGGTCACCACCTCGGTGCGGGCGGCGGCACCAAAACCAATGGAGCGCAGCAACGTGCGCGCCGGCAGGCCGATGAAGCTGTAGCGCCCGAAGCGCTCGCCACCAACAACGGACTCCAGCAGAAAACTGTGCTTGCCACCCTGCGTGGAATGCGCCAGTTTCAGGTACAACGACAAAGGGGTTTCCAGATCGGCAAAGGCTTCTGCCAACAAGGGGATGCGGTTATAGCCTTGGGCACTCAGGCTCTTGAATTCAAGTTCGGAAATCACGGGATGACATCTTTCAATCAGGCCAAACCGTTTGCGTGTAGCGGGTTTGACACGCAGCCCAACCGGCTGCAGTTCATTCAACGGGCGAAAAGGACGCTGTCAAGCCTCAAGCCGACAGAGCTTGCTGCGTCGTACGCCAGGGCCATGCTCCCCGGTCGCTACAACCTGTGATCCAGATGCGGTGAATGAACATGTGCACAGTGTAGCAAAAGCGCCAGCCGCTCAGGCCTCAAACAGTTGCGCCAGGGAATCGACAAAGGCGTCGGCGTCGACGGCCCGTATCGGCTCGCCATGGTTGTAGCCATAGGTCACCAGCAGCACGGGGCAGCCGGCGGCACGCGCCGCCTGCGCATCGTTGCTGGAGTCGCCAATCATCAGGGTGCGCTGCGGCACCGTCCCCAACGCCGCGCAGGTTTCGAGCAGCGGCAAGGGGTCGGGTTTTTTGCGCGCAAAAGCGTCGCCGCCAAAGCTGAGGTCAAAGAAGCCGTCCAGCCCCTTGGCCTTGAGCAGCGGCACGGCAAAAGCCGTTGGCTTATTGGTCAGGCAGGCCAGTTTCAAACCCTGGCGTTTAAGTTGCTGCAAACCGGTCACAACGCCGGGGTAGACCGTGGCGTATTGGCCGTTAATGGTCTGGTAGTGCTGCTGGTAGCTGTGCCAGGCCGCTGCGAAGAGTGCATCCGTCTCAGTCGTCGCCGCACCAGTCGCCAGTCGCAAAACGCTGCTGAGTAAATGTTCGGAGCCCTTGCCCACCAGCAGCGCCACCGTCGCACGGTCCACCGTGAAATCCCGATGCGGCGGCGGCAAATCGGCCAGCATACGGTTGAGCGCGACAACAAAATCGCCCAGCGTGTCGACCATGGTGCCATCCAGATCGATGATGGCGGCATCGACGTCGAAGTGACCGAACACCCGCGTCATGGTGTCGACCTCACTTGACCAACTGATTGAGCTGGATGATGGGCATCAGCACCGCCAGCACGATCAGCATCACGACCAAGCCCATGGCCACGATCAGCAGCGGTTCAAGCAGGGTTGCGAGTTGCATGGCGCGGCGTGCGACTTCGGTGCCGAGTTGCTTGGCGACGCGTTGCAACATCACCGGCAACTGGCCGGTCTGCTCGCCCAGTCGCGCAAACATGGCGAGCAGTGCCGGGAAACGCTTCTTTTGCGCCAGCGCCGAGGCCAGCGGCGCACCTTCACGCACCAGCACCAGCGCGTCCAACGCGTCGGCACGCATGGCACGGTTTGAGAGCGTATCGGCCGCCGCCTGCAAGGCCTTCAGGATTGGCACGCCGGCGGAAGCCAGCATCGCCAGCGTGCTGGCAAAGCGCGCGGCGTTGTAGCTGCGCGCCAGATTGCCCAGGATCGGCAGCCCGAGCCAGGCGGCGTCAAAGCGTTCACGAAGCACGGCATTCCTGAGCGCCATGCGCAGCGCCAGCACCGCCAGCACCAGCAAGGCCAACAGCAACCAGCCATAGCTGCGCAGGAAGTTGCTCACGCCGATCATGATGACGGTCAGGATCGGCAGCGCGTGCTTGCTGCTGGCAAAGACATGGGCCACCTGCGGCACCACGTAAGTCACCAGAAACAGCACGATCGAAATAGCGACCAGGGTCACGATCGCCGGGTACAGCGCCGCGCCGACCAGTTTGGACTTGAGCGCCTGCTGCTCCTCCAGGTCGTCGGCCAGGCGCTCCAGCACCAAGCCCAGATTGCCGCTTTGCTCGCCAGCGCCAATGACGGCAACAAAGATGCCGGAAAACTCCCTTGGGTGCTGGGCCAGTGCCCGCGCGAACGTCGAACCGCCATTGACCTCGCCGCGCAAGCTGGCCACCAGATGGTGTTGGGCCTGCGAATCGGCCTCGTCAGCCAGCGAAGTCAAGGCGCGCTCCAGCGGCAATCCGGAGGAGACCAGACCGGCAAGCTGGCGCGTCCAGACACCCAGACCCGTCGCGTTGAATACGCGACGCCGGCGCGACCCACCACCCTGTCCCGCACCATCCTTGCCAGCGCGTCGGGCGCCGTCGGCACCCAGCGGCTCGACCTTGAGCGGCACCATGGATTGCCCCCGCAACTGGCTGCGCGCGGCCTTTGCCGAGTCGGCTTCCAGCACGCCCTTGCGGGTTTGTCCCTCGGCCGTCAGGGCCTCAAATGAATAAACCGGCATCGATTAGCTCTTGTTTGACCAACTAACAGACCGCCGCGCCGGGCCGCCCCAAGCAAGGCCAGCCCCCTCTGGGGGCAGCGCAGCCTGTAGCCCGTATGAAGCCAAAGGCGCAATACGGGGACGCCTTTGCAGTGCCAACCCCGTATTTCGCTGCGCGCCATACGGGCTACGCGTCTGAAACGACAGGTGTGAAGGCAACATCTCTAATCCCGCGTCACGCGCAGCAGCTCTTCGCGCGATGTCAGGCCGGTTTGAACCAGGCGCTCGCCGTCTTCACGCATCAGCATCATGCCGGCGGCCAGGGCGGCGGCGCGGATGTCGGCCTCCGAGGCGCGGTTATGGATCTGGGCGCGAATGGCGTCGTCGGTCACCAGCAACTCAAACACGCCAGAGCGTCCGGCGTAACCGGTCTGGCCGCACTCGGCGCAACCGGTGCCATGGCAATGCACGCAGAGCTTGCGCACCAGACGCTGCGCCAGCACGCCCAGCAACGAGGAACTCAGCAGAAACGGCTCGACACCCATGTCGGTCAGGCGCGTGACGGCGCTGCTGGCGTCGTTGGTGTGCAAGGTGGCCAGCACCAGATGGCCGGTGAGCGAGGCCTGGATCGCAATCTGTGCCGTCTCGAAATCACGGATTTCACCGATCATGATGATGTCGGGGTCCTGCCGCAAAATGGCGCGCAAGGCCTTGGCGAAAGTCAGTTCGATCTTGGCGTTGACCTGGGTTTGGCCGACACCGGCCAGTTCGTATTCGATCGGGTCTTCCACCGTCATGATGTTGCTGTGGTCGGCGTCCAGGCGGCTCAGCGCAGCATACAGCGTGGTGGTCTTGCCGGAGCCGGTCGGCCCGGTCACCAGCACGATGCCGTGCGGCTGCGTCACCAGTTTCTCGAAACGCGCCAGCACATCGCCCTGCATGCCCAGTGCTTCGAGGCTCAGGCGCCCTTCGGATTTGTCCAGCAGGCGCAGCACGGCGCGCTCACCATGCGCGCTCGGCAGCGTGCTGACACGCACATCCACAGCGCGGGTTCCGATGCGCAGCGAGATGCGGCCGTCCTGCGGCAAGCGGCGTTCGGCAATATCGAGATCGGCCATGATCTTCAGGCGCGAAATCAGCGCTGCGTGCAGCGCGCGGTTGGGCTGCACCACCTCGCGCAGCGTGCCGTCAACGCGAAAGCGCACGCTGGAGTGGCGCTCGTAGGGTTCAATGTGGATGTCGCTGGCGCCGTCGCGGGCAGCTTGCGTCAGCAGCGCGTTGAGCATGCGGATGATGGGCGCGTCGTCGGAGGTTTCCAGTAAGTCTTCGATCGCCGGCAGGTCCTGCATCATGCGCGAGAGATCAACATCGCTCTCGACCTCGCTGACCACCGCCGCCGCGCTCGATTCGCCCTGCGCATAGGCAGCGCTGATGCGCTGGATCAGCGCCGCAGCGCCAAGGCTCTCGAACTGGCGAACCGGGTATTTGCGGGTGACTTCGCTCAAGGCACTGGCGCCGGATGCGGGATGCAGGCACAGCGTCAACGCGCCGGTCTCATCCTCCTGCAACAGCAACTGGTGCGTGCGCGCAAAGGCGTAGGGCAGCGGGTAGCGCATGGCGGCCGGCTCCGGGCTCAGGGTTGCGTTTTGGAAACGGGAGCAGCGCCAAGTGCCGGCAACTGCGGCGCCGCATTGATCGGGAGCAAATTACTGGGCGCGGGCTGTATCTCTCGAATGCCTGCCTGCATCATCTCGTAGCGGTCCATCGACAGGCGATCGGTCGCCTGCGCGTCGCGCACCACCACCGGACGCAGGAACACCATCAGATTGGTTTTCTTGCGGCCACGGGATTCGCTCTTGAACAGGTTGCCAAACAGGGGGACATCGGACAGACCTGGCACCTTTTCCTGGCTGCCGCCGTACTGGTCCTGCAGCAGGCCGCCCAGCACCACGATGCTTCCGTCGTCAACCAGCACGCTTGATTCAATGGAGCGCTTGGTGGTGGTCGGGCCATTGGCGTCTTTTTCGGTGCCGGCCTTGACCGACGAGGTTTCCTGGTAAATCACCAACTTGACGGTTCCGTTCTCGTTAATCTGCGGCCTGACCTTGAGCGTCAGACCAACGTCCTTGCGCTCCACCGTGGTGAACGGGTTGCTGCCGGAGCTGCCACTGGTGTTGTTGTTCGAGTAGGAACCGGTGACGAAGGGCACGTTCTCGCCGATGACGATCTTGGCTTCCTCGTTATCAAGTGTCAGCAGATTGGGTGTCGAGAGCACGTTGCCACTGTTGCTGGTTTCGAGGAAATTCGCCAGGAAGCCGAGCACGTAAACGCCATTGGTCTTGTGCGCCACGCCCAGATTGACGCCAATCCCCGGTGCCGCCGGCGTTGTCGTGCCGGCCTTCATCGCCAGATTGATGATGTTGTTGCTCGTGAAGTTGGTTCCGAGCAGGCCGATGTTGGAACTGTCGGCGTTGCCGACGGCTCCCTGCCACTGGATGCCGAATTCGGCCGCCTTGTCGGTGTTGACTTCAACAATCAGGCTCTCCACCAGCACCTGGGCGCGGCGCCCGTCAAGGCGGTCAATAACAGCGCGCAACTGCCGGTACTGCGGCTCGGGCGCGGTGATGATGAGCGAATTGGTTGTGGCATCGGCCTGCACCTGGCCGCCGGTGGAAGACTGCGCTGCCGCGCCGGCGGCTGCGCCGGTCGCAGCCGGAGCCGCCGTCGCTTGCGATTGACCACTCATGGCCGCGCGCAGGGTTGCCGCCAGTTTGACGGCATCGGCGTTCTTGAGGTAGACGACGTAAATATTGCCGGCTGCCCCGTTGCTGCCCCCCGAAATGGGTTGGTCCAACTTGGCCACCAGCGATTTCGCCAACGCAGCGCGCGCCGGATTGGCAGCGCGCAGGATCAGGGTGTTGGAGCGCGGCTCGGCCACCAGCGCGGTCTTGAAGGAACCGTCAGCCTGCCCCGGCGCACCGGCACCGGAGGACTCCATCAGACGCAGCACCAGCGGCGCCAGGTCGGTGGCAATCGCGTGCTTGAGCGTGAGAATCTCGACGTCCGTGGCGTTGGCAACGTCCATCGCGGCGATGATTTGCGCCAGTCGGCGCAGGTTGTCGGCGTAGTCCGTGATGACCAGTGAATTGTTGCCCGGGTTGACGTTGATGGTGTTGTTCGGACTGATCAGCGGGCGCAGTATCGCCAGCAGGCTGTTGGCCGATTCAAAGTTAAGCTTGAAGATCTGCGTGGTGATCTGGTTGGCGCTGGCCGCACTGCCGCCAGTCGCAGTGTCGATCACGGTCACGGCGCCGCTTTGCAATTTGGCATCGGCCTCCGGCACCACCTTGTACAGACCGGCGGACTCCACCATGGTGAAACCCTGCAGGCGCAGCACAGCCAGGAACTGGTTCATGGCAACACCGCGGCTAACCGGCTTTTCCGTAACCAGGGTCAGCGTGCCCTTGACACGCGGATCAACCACCACGTTGTAGCCGGTGATGCTGGCCATGGTGCGCGCCACCGCCTCGATCTCGGCATTGCTGAAATTCAGTGTGACCGGCTCTCCCGCCTGGGCCCGCGCCGGCGTCGCGGTTTGCGCCTGCGATAAACCCGGCAGGACGCTGACCGTCGCGACCAGCAACAAACTGATGGCGCCGCCGCAGATGGTTTTTGATGCTGGCCGCAAGATGCTCAAATTCATACCAATTCAACCCACTTTGATGATGGAACGTGGGCCGTCGCGACGCCCGATGATGTTCAGAAGATTGGACAAGGCCTCAAGACGATCCGGCGCGGCGCTGGCGAATCCTTCGAACCGCAACCGTGAACCGACCCATTGACCGCTGCCCGACAATTGTAGACTGCCCTCCAGCGTCTCAAGCGCCAGACTGGGTGTCGCGCCACCGAGCAGCGTAATACGGTAGCTACCCATCGGTTTGATGGTCGACAGACGTGAGGAAATTTTGGCAGCATCGAGCTGCGCGCGCCCGGCCAGCAGCAAGCGGCCCGCCGCCCACTCAACCACCAGGCCCTGCGTTGACAGGGTGAGCTGGCCTTCAGCCTGCACCGTGTTCCAAGGTGTCCCCAGACCGGTCAGCCACTGCGCCGGCCATTGCGACAGGCTGTCGGCAAGCACCAGGCGCACCCCGCCCCAGCGCGGCTGTACGCTCAAACGCCAGGCTTGCTGCATGCAACAGTCCGCCATCAGTTGAACCGACAGGCCCTGGCTGCTGGGCCGCACCGACCAGACCAGCCGACCCGGCAAGACCGCCAGATCGCGGCTGCCAACGCCGCCCGAGAGCAGCAAGCGCGCCGAGCCATCCCAAAGCGAGCCGCGGGCATCTTCCAGAACCACGTGCCCGCCAAGGCTTTGCTGCAAAGGGCCGGTAAACCAGAGCGCAGGCGTGTTAAAGCTCAACGCCAGCAGCAAACCCAGCAATGCACCAGAGCGGGCCCAGCCCCAAGGCGTGGTGGCTTGGCGGGTCGATCGCTGCGTTGGCTTGATGCGGGGCATGCTGGGGTCGATGCAATGAATGCAGGTCGGCAGGGTGGGCAACAGCGGCGCCAGCGCTAACGCGACGGCGAACTGCCGAGCGGGAGCATCAACACACCGTCCCAGTTGCCAGCCGCGTTGCGCGACAGACGGGCTTCGGCCGGCACGGCGCGCGCATTCACGCGCGCCTGCGCCAGCCATTGCGCCAGGGCGTCGGCAGAAACGCCCTTGAAGGTGACGCTAACCCGATCACCCGTCAGCGCCATTTGCGCGTTTGCACCCAACGCTTTAACCGAGGCTTCAAGCAGACGCCGTGCTTCCTCGGGGGCGAGGCGCGGTTGCGCCTGCAAGGCCTGGGCCCGAACCTGCAAGCGCTGCATTTGCTGCAACTGCGCGTCAAGCTGCTGGCGCTGACTCTGCGCCGAGTGCAGCGTTCCCAGTGCCGGTGCAATGCCGACCCACCACAGCAGCGCCAGCAGCACCAGCAGCAGCGCTGCCAATACCAGGTGCTGCTCACGTGGCGACACGGCCTGCCAGCGTTGGCGCAATACCGTTCGCATGCTCATGGTGTAGCGACCTGTTTGATCAACACAGCATCGCCCTCAGCGCTGGCTGCGTAAGCTTGGGGCTTGAGTTTGAAGGAGATCGCACTGAGTTCGTCAGGCTTGAGTTTGAGCCCTTTCAGACGCAATTCGCCGGCTGAAAAATCAAACGCTGTCGGCGTTGTAGCAGGCGGGACCAATGCAGCAAAAGCACCCATCATGACTTCCATATCGCGCGCTGATGTAGCGCCGTTGGCCTGCTCCAGGGCAGCAACCTCCTTGCCCATCTGCACCAGCGGATCGACCACCACACGCACTTGGGGAAATGTGCGCGTAAGGATGTCATTGACGACGGCGCGCTGCGTGCGCAGCGTCGCCTGCTCACGCCAGGCCCAGGCATTGAGACCGGCCAGATTCACCAGCAGCAAGGCCAGCAAGGAAAACCGCGCGGCGCGCCAGCGCGGTGCGCGCAGCAGATTACCAACCAGTTCCGTCAAACGCTTGCGCGTGCGAGCGCCGCTCGAATTGGCCATTTCGAACTGAGCCAAATCCCAGGACGAGTGCAAGGCCTGCAAACGCCGTTGCCCGGTCTGCTGCAAAGTGACATTGCGAGCGAACAACTGCTCGGCCAGCGCCGCCACCGCAGGCTCGGCCACGATGGTCTGCGTTGCGGGCCAGTCCAGCAGCGCCACCGAGGCTTTCGACACCGGCCAGACGGCAACGCCACCGGCGCGAGAAAAAACCAGACTGGCGTGCTCCGGTTCACCCAGCACGCACAACTCATCAACCAGCGAGTCGGGGGCAAACTCGGGCACGATGCGGCTGACCGCGCGTCCGGACTGCTCAAGCGCCTGCAAGGCAGCGCGCAACCAGGCGCGGTCACAGACGGCAACCCAGACCGGTTTGTCGGCATCCGGGTTGGGTTCGATGGCAAAGTGAAGCTGCGCAGTCTCATCGAGCAACTGGTCTTCCAGCAGCCCTTCCAATACCGCGCGCAGACGTGGCGCGCCACCGTCGCTCGCAAAACGCCGACCCAGACTGCCTTTGGGCAGTTGTACCTGGTGCCAGGACAGCTTGTCTGTTGTCACCAACGCCACCACCTCGACCGTACTGCCAGGTTGCGGCAGCAGCGCCAGCGGCACGCGCGATTGCTCGCTCAGCGCGCTGCCGTCGGCGGTCAACACATAGTCGTAGACAGCCGCAGCGTCGGCTGGATCGGCAGGAAGGGTAACAATCAGAGTGGTCATGCGCAGGTCTCGGTGCTCATTGTAAAGGGGTGGGCGCTGCGCTGCGCCGGCGCCAGAGTGTCTTCACCTTCGGGGGCTTGCTACTATCGCGCACCACCACGGACTGCTCCTGCACCGTTACCTGATCGAGCTGCAGGACGCCGCGCACTTCGAAGTAACTCGTCTTCACATCATGTCGCGTGCTGTCGAACGCCGCCAACGCCTGTCCCGTGACTTTCGCAGCGTCATCGAGTGTGCTCAGGTTCGTCAGGCTGCGCGCGCGCACCAGTCGGATCGCATCGGCCATATCGAACGCGGCAACACAGGCATAGAGAACCTCGGCCGGGGCCGTGTTGAGATTAACCGGCGTTGCCACTGGCAGCAAGGTGACAAAGGGGCGCAAGCGGGCCATGGTCGGCGCCGACAGACCCAACCAAGCCAACTGATCAAACTCCTGAGGCGCCAGCGGCAGGCTGCGCCGGGTCGGATTCTCGGCGCTGCTATCCTGAATCTGGCTCAAACGCAGGTTGTCAAGCATCAACTCGAGTTCGACATCGGGCAGATCGAGCAGTTCAAACAGGCGCGCAAATGCCGCCCGGCTGGGCTCGTTGAGCTTGCCGCCCTGGACCAGGTTGCGGACATTGAGGCGCGATTGCAGATCAACAATCTGCCCCGACAGAAAAGCGTCCTCGGTCGAATCCTCGCTCGATGCGCTGCGATCCACCGCCAGAAAGGTGGACAGACGCGCCTGCTCCAGCGGCACCGCCCAAGGCTCGGCCAAGTGGTCAACACTGGCATTCTCCACGCCATCTTGGCGCAGGATCAGGCGCGCCCAGTCGAGCGCACCCGTAAGGACCCAGGCCGCCTGCGTGCGGTTGCGCTCGGCGGCTTCGACCTCGATGCCGCGCCATTGCAGCCAAAGTGTGCTGGCCGCCAGACTGGCTACCAGCACCACGGTCAGCATGGCGGTCAGGATGGCGGCGCCCCTTTGTGCGGCCAAACCCCTGTGCCTTGGCATCGGCCTCATTTTGCAACCCCAACGTCGGGCCGCAGCCAGTCACGCGTGAGGGTGCCGCTGAGGGCTTGCCCGTCTGACAGCGTCAACACCAGTCGGATACCTTCGGGCAAATCGACCTTGCCGTCACCAGCGGCCTCGGCACTGGAGAGCGGATTGCTCCAGGCGTCTTTGCGAAAGAAATATATTTGCCACTGGTCGATGGTGGCAATACCCACTTCCCGCTGCGCGTCGTCGGCAGCCGGGCTTTGCGCCCACTGTGCGGCTCGCAGCCACGCCAGTTCCAGATCAGCGCGCGTCTGCAGCGGCGGCGACTGCCAGCGCAGCCAGCGACCGGAACCCTCGACAACACGACGTGACCAGGCCACCACCACCAGCCCCGCCGCCGGCTCCGTGCCACGGCGCAGGATGCGCAGGGCGCGGCCATCCCAATCCAAACTGGCAACATTGGGCTGCTGCGCCAGCGCATCCAGATCGACTCCCCACTGCCCCAGACCGGCTTGCAGTGCCAGCACATCATCGGAATGCTGGCGCATCTGCGTCTGCGCACGCATCATGCCGTCCAGACCGCGCCAGCTTAGGGCAGCCATCAGCGCCATCAGACCAACCGCCACCAGCAGTTCGATCAGGGTAAAGCCGCGCGGGCGGCGCCGGATACAAGGCCGCGCGCGCATCAGTAGCGTCCCAGCACAGTAGACAGACGCAGCACCGGCTCCGCATCCTTGAAGACCTGCGCATCAATGCGCAGAAAATTCGGGTTCGGCGTGGGTCGCACCGCCAGCGCCACGTTCAGGGTCAGCCCGGCCTGCTGGCAACTGATGCTGCTGTCACCAACCCCGGGCATCTGTTTGGCCAGGCGGACCCTGATGAGTTCGTTCTCAGCGCACATCTGCGCCAGCAACAGGTCCGACTGGCGCTGCGCGTTGCGCGTCAGGGCACCGGTGGCCTGCATGCCGGCCATCAGCGTTATGGCCACAATGCCCAGCGCCACCAGCACCTCGACCAGCGTAAAGCCGCGCTGCAACAAGCGCATCTTCACGGCGCCGCTTGCACAGAAAAAGGACGCAGACCGTCTGTTGCCAAGCGCACGCTGCGCCCAGCCTGCGTACTGGAGATCAGGACCACCGCCTGCGGGCCGATGATGGGTTCGGGCCCCAGCAGCAAAGTCGCTGTAGCGTTGGCACCATTCATGCCGGGTGCACCGGCGACGCCGGTATTGGGATCAAGCCAGGCTTGCGGCAAGGCGTTGGCTTCCAGACCCTCGAAACGAAAACCTTCGGCGCTGGCGTGCCAGCGCACCAGAACACCCGTTGTACGGGAGCGCGCGCGCGCCGATTCGAGCAAGGCACTCAGGCGGTCGGCGTCGCGCTCAAGCTGCGTCAGGGAGGCATCACGCATGGCAAAACCGACGCCAGCGGAAACCAAGGCCACGATGGCCATCACCACCAGCAACTCCAGCAGGGTGAACCCGCGATGGCAGCGCCTACGGTTGCCAGCTGCCGATGTCTGCATTCTTGCCATCGCCACCGGCCTGTCCGTCGGCGCCCAGTGACATCACATCAACCTCACCCTTGACGCCAGGATTGAGGTAAACATAGGGCTTGCCCCAGGGATCGTTGGGCAACAGGTCCAGGTAGGACTTCCAGTTGGGCGGTATCGGTACGACCGTGGGCTTGGTCAGCAGCGCCTGCAAGCCCTGTTCGGCGGTCGGGTAGCGCTGGTTGTCAAGCCGGTAGAGCTTGAGCGCCTGCATCAGGTTGTGCACATCGGTCTTGGCCGCGGTGACGCGCGCATCATCTGCGCGGTCAAGCACGTTGGGCACAATTAGCGCCGCCAGCACGCCGATGATCAGCAGCACCACCATCAGTTCAATCAGGGTAAAGCCGCGTTGAATTGAGGTGCGCAATGGGGAGAAATTGGCTTTCATGGGCTGCATCACTTTTTATCTGGGTCGCATCTATGATAATCGTTCCATGAAAACTCTTTCATTCGGTATCTGGTGGCTGCGCATTGCCACTTTCCTGCTGGCCGCGCTGGCGGCCGCCAGCGCCACCTATTGGGCGCTGAAATGGACCACCAACGCGACCCCCACCCCCAGCGCAGCATCGACCATCAGCGCACCGGTGCAGACAGACCCGCTGCTTGTGGCACGCCTGCTCGGCGGCGGTCAAGTCGCCGTCGTGGCCTCCGTGTCCGACCGCGTAGCCAGCCGCTTCAAGCTGACCGGCGTCGTTGCCAGCGGCGCCAAAGGCGGCTACGCCTTGATTGCCACCGATGGCCAGCCGGCCAAGCCGTACCGGGTTGGAACTGCTGTGAGCGATGCCCTGATCCTGCAATCGGTCGGCACACGCAACGCGACGCTGGGCGCCAGTGCGCAGGCACCAGCCGCCTTCACACTGGAGCTACCGGTGCTGGCACGCAGCGAAGGCAAGGCCCCAGTCAAGACCGACAGCGCGCCGGAGGTCAAGGGCGACGCCAAGCCGGAAGTTGCAGTTGCGCCCCCACGGCTCAGTGAACCCAGGCCTCGCAACCGGGCTGCCCGAAGCGGCAGCTCCGATTGACAGACCGGGGCGGCCGCTGACGCCTTTCCGATCCCCATGCCCCGCTTTGCCGCGAACCTGTCGCTGCTCTACCCCGAGCTTAAATTTCTGGACCGTTTCGAGGCCGCCGCCCAGGACGGTTTCAAGGCCGTCGAATTCCTGTTCCCCTACGCTTTTCAGAGCCGCGAGCTCGCCGCACGCCTGAAGGCCAATGGCTTGCAGCAGGTGTTGTTCAACGCGCCACCGGGCGATTGGGACGCCGGCGAACGCGGTCTGGCCTGCCGGCCTGAACACGAAGCAGCGTTCCAAAGCAGCATTGGCCAGGCACTGGCGTACGCCGCAGCGCTGGATTGCCCACGCATCCACGTGATGGCCGGCTTGCTTCCCGCCGGCAGCACCGCGACGGACTTGCAGGCGACCTATACCGAGCGCTTGCGCTGGGCCGCGAAACAAGCCGCCGCCAGCGGCGTCGAGTTGCTGATCGAGCCGATCAACACGCGCAACATGCCGGGCTATTACCTTAATCGCCAGGACCAGGCGCACGCGGTGCTGGCGGATGTTGGCGCGCCCAATCTGAAAGTGCAGATGGACCTCTACCACTGCCAGATTGTCGAAGGTGACCTGGCGACCAAGCTGCGCCAGTACCTGCCCACGGGACGCGTCGGCCACATCCAGATCGCGGGCGTTCCCGAGCGCTTTGAGCCCAATCGAGGTGAGCTCAACTACCCCTATCTGTTTTCACTGCTCGACGAATTGGGCTACAGCGGCTGGGTCGGTTGCGAGTACCACCCGGCACGTGGCGTGCAGCCCGGCGGCACCTCGGCCGGCCTGGGCTGGCTCAAGCCCTGGCGCTAGCAAGCGGCTGCGAGCGCCGAGCGCAGGGCGTCAATCACCGCTTTGTAATCGGGTTTGCCAAAAATCGCGCTGCCGGCAACAAAGGTGTCGGCGCCGGCGTCGGCAACACGGCGGATGTTGTCGGTCTTGATGCCGCCATCGACTTCAAGCCGGATGTCCTTGCCGCTGGCCGTGATGCGCCGGCGCACATCTTCGATCTTGCGCAGGCTCGACTCGATAAAGCCCTGGCCACCAAAACCCGGGTTGACGCTCATGATCAAAATCAGATCGATGTCCTCAATCACCCAGTCCAGCACATCAAGCGGCTGCGCCGGATTGAACACAAGACCGGCCTTGCAGCCCTGCGCCTTGATGGCCTGGATGCTGCGGTGCACGTGGCCCGACGCGTCCGGGTGAAAGCTGATGAAATCCGCGCCCGCTTCGGCAAAGGCCGCGGCCAGCGCATCGACCGGCTGCACCATCAGGTGCACGTCAATCGGCACATTGACGCCGGCGGCTGTTTTCGCGTGCGACCGCAATGCGCTGCAGATCATCGGGCCGAAGCTGAGATTGGGAACGTAATGATTGTCCATGACGTCGAAATGGATCCAGTCGGCGCCAGCGGCGATGACATTTTTGAACTCGTCACCCAGGCGCGCGAAATCGGCCGAGAGAATTGAAGGAGCGATGCGGTAGGTCATGGCGGGATTCTAGACAGTCTGTCCCCAAATTCTGATCGGATAGCATTGCGCCATGTCCAAGTACCAGTTTCGCGTCCTCGTGGCGCCGCGCTATTTACCCGAACAGTCCGCGCCGGCGCAGGAAATGTTTGTGTTCTCCTACACCATCACCATCACCAACGTCGGCGAGGTGGCGGCGCAACTGATTTCGCGCACATGGAACATCAACGACGCCAAGGGCCACACCGAGCGCGTCAAGGGTTTGGGTGTGATCGGCCAGCAACCGCTGCTGCAACCGGGTCAGTCTTTCGAGTACACCAGCGGCACGCGCCTGCGCACCGCCACCGGCACCATGCACGGCAGCTTCTTCTGCGTGGCCGAAGACGGTGAGAAATTCGACACCGACATTCCGATGTTCGTGCTCGACGCGCTGAGCGCCAGCGGCGGCACTCGCACCCTGCACTGACCTCCCGTTGCCGACACGAAAGACCGAAGACCGTGGGTGAATTCGAGCTGATCGAGCGCTACTTCAAACGCCCGGCGCGCCAGGCGGCACTCGGCGTCGGCGATGACTGCGCACTGCTGCAGCCGAGCCCCGGCACCCAACTGGCGATCTCCAGCGACATGCTGGTCGAGGGTCGCCACTTTCTGTCCACGGCAGACCCTTTCAAGCTCGGACACAAGGCACTGGCTGTGAACTTGAGCGATCTGGCCGCCTGCGGCGCCAAGCCTCTGGCGTTCACGCTGGCGCTGGCCCTGCCGCGCGCCGATGCAGCCTGGGCGGCACCGTTTGCGCAAGGCCTGTTCGCGCTGGCCGACGCGCACGGCTGCGAGCTGATCGGTGGCGACACGACGCAAGGGCCGCTCAACATCTGCATCACGGTGTTTGGCGAAGTGCCCATCGTGAACGGCCGCTCGCAGGCACTGCTGCGCAGCGGCGCGCACTGTGGTGACGATCTCTATGTCAGCGGCACGGTTGGCGACGCGCGCATGGCACTCGAAGTGTTTCGCGGCACGCTATCCCTTCCAGGCGCTGTGTTCGAGGCGGCACGCCAGCGCATGGAGCAACCGACGCCGCGCATAGCACTCGGCATGGCTTTGCGCGGCATCGCGACCGCGGCAATTGACATCAGCGACGGCTTGCTGGGAGACCTCGGCCATATCCTCAAACAGTCTGGCGCCGGTGCCACGGTCGACGCCGACAGCGCGGCCAGCCGGGTCGCGTCACGCGCGCACTGCAGCGACATCGCGCCAGCACAGTGGCGCGACTGGGCGCTGGCCGGCGGGGACGATTACGAATTGCTGTTTTGCGCTCCGGTATCCCAACGCGAGGCGGTCACGGCCGCCGCCCAGGCCAGCCAGACCGTCGTCACGCGCATCGGGCACATCGAGGCTGTGCGCGGTCTGCGCCTGGTCGATGCCTCGGGCCAGCTACTGCCCAACACCTATGGTTCGTTCGATCACTTTGCCTGACGCATGAACGCAAGCTCCTCTTTCAATGCTGCACCCTTGCGCCCGACAGTGCGCTTCATGCGGGCGCACCCAGCGCACTGGATTGCGCTGGGTTTTGGCTCCGGCCTGAGCCCGGTAGCCCCCGGCACCGTCGGCACGCTCTGGGCCTGGCTGGCGTTCTGGCTGCTGCAACCCTGGATGAATGACCTACGCTGGGCCGTCCTCATTGCCGCCTCGCTACCGCTGGGTTGGTGGGCCTGCAGCATCACGGCCCGAAACATGCGCGTACTCGATCCGGGCAGCATCGTCTGGGACGAAATCGCCGCGTTCTGGCTTGTGTTGTGGCTGGTGACGCCGATCGGGTTCTGGGCCCAGTTTGTGGCCTTTTCGCTGTTTCGTTTCTTCGACGCGGTCAAACCGGGGCCGATCGGCTGGGCTGACCGCCTGTTCCATGACGTCGATCCCGTCATCGACCCCGCCGCCTGGCGCAAGGCGGGTTTTGGCATCATGCTCGACGACTTTGTTGCGGCCGCCTGCACACTGCTGGTGATCGCCGCCTGGAGGTATTTTCAATGACCGAGCAAACCCTTGCGCCAAGCAACAGCACGATGGAACTGTCGCGCCAACTGGCCGATCGGCTGTTGACCAAAAGGCTCAAACTGGTAACAGCCGAGAGTTGCACCGGCGGCCTGATCGCCGCCGCCTGCACCGATCTGGCTGGATCAAGTGCCTGGTTCGAGCGCGGTTTTGTGACCTATTCGAACGAGGCCAAGCACGAACTGCTCGGCGTCGAGGAACGCATCCTGCGCCGCGCTGGCGCCGTCTGCGAAGGCGTAGCGCGCGCCATGGCGCAGGGGGCGCTGGCCCACTCCAAGGCACAGGTGGCAGTAGCCGTCACGGGGGTGGCGGGACCAACCGGTGGCAGCCCGGCCAAACCGGTGGGAACGGTCTGGTTCGGCTTTGCGGTGCCAGGTCAGGTCATTACAGAAAAATGCCTCTTCGCTGGCGACCGCGCCGCCGTGCGCGCGGCCACTGTGCAGCATGCGTTCACGCGGCTGCTGCAACTATTGGGCTGAAATACGACGCAGGGGCGCGTGAGCTTCAGGCGCCGCAGCATTTCTTGTATTTTTTTCCGCTGCCGCAGGAACAGGGATCATTGCGACCCGGTGTCGCCGCAGCATGTACCGTCTCTATGCGTGGCCCGAAATTGCGCCACAGCTCGCGCAGGTCGTAAACGGCCCAGATGGCATCGGCAAAAGCATTCAGGCGCTTGACACTTACGCTGGGCGGACCGTCATCCGAAAAAGCCGAGATCGTCGGCACTTCAGCGTCATCCTCGGTCAACGCCACCATGGCATCGAGCGCGCCGTCGAGCCACTTCACAGCCTCTTTGTCACGCGGCGGCGCCCACTCCTCGGGCCAGGCCTCGACGGCGAACATGAAACCCAGCGCCCAGACCTGGGCAAAGGACGGCAATGCCTCCTGCCCCATGGCGGCGCGCTCTTCGTCCGGCAGCGCCGCAACCGCGCCGCGCAGGTCCATCACCTCGGGCTGGTAGGCGGCTTCGTCGTCAAGCGAATCGATCTCGGCGTCCAGCGCGCGCACGACTTCGTTCCAGCGCCGTAGCCAGAGCGCCATAAACCGCGCTGCCTGCCCCTCGGTGGCAAACGAGCCGGCATCCTCTTCGCCGGGCTCTCCGATGGCCAGCAACACAGACAAGTACTCGGAGGGCGCAATCAGGCGCCGGCAGCAAATCAGCGCGGCCATGAAGCCCTCACAAAACTCCCACTGCGGGGTCTCGTCATAACGGCTGCGCAAATCGTCGAGGATGGCGTCGATCTCGTCGAATTCCTCGGGGGTGAGCGTCGGCAGATCGGGGTCGGTCAAATTGATGTTCATGGTGAAATCTCAAAGCTGGACTGCACGCGCACGCCCTGTGCCAGCAAACGTTTTGACAAACACAGCAGGGCGCGGTCCTTGCTCAGCAAAGCAGCCTTGTGGGCCAGCGCCAGATCGACAAATTTCTGGTCGTCCGGGTCGCGACAGCGCATCGGCGCGCGCGCAGCGACTTCGACAATTTCGGCTTTGGCATCGAACTGCGCCAGCACGTCGTCGGCACCGCGTTGCCCGCGCAGCAGACGCTTGACGATCAAGGGGTAAGCCAGCACACGGTCCAACTCATCGCGCATGGGGCGTGTCGTCAGCCAGCGGATCTGCCGACCCTCCAGCGCTGCCTTGAGCGCATCGCTGCCTGGATCATCGAAGACAAAAGCATCGAGCACGATGTTGGTATCGATGACGATCATGCGGGCCGTGCCGAGCCCTTGACCATGTCGAAGCGAAAGAGACGGCATTCAATCGGCCCGTTCCACATCGGCACGCGGCGCGACTCTTTCAAACGCATCTTGCTTGGCAGTTTGAGGTCAGGCGAGAGCACCCAGGCGCTCCAGCCGGGGTAGTTCTTCTTCCAGTGCGCACTGAGCCGGTTGAAGAATTCACCGCCGTCTTCCACTTGCGCTTCTTCCCGGCCTCCTCGGTTGGCACCGGCGACACCGGCAACCTCGATACGCTCGCCATA
>CAITXW010000064.1 GCA_903896425.1 uncultured beta proteobacterium
CTCATGAGCGGGCCGCCAGGATCGGGCAAGTCGATGCTGGCGCAGCGCTTTGCCGGTCTGCTGCCACCCATGACCGACAGCGAGGCGCTGCAAAGCGCAGCGGTGGCCAGCCTGGGCGGGCGCTTCTTGCTGGAGCGCTGGGCGCAGCGCCCGACCTGCGCACCACATCACACCGCCAGCGCCGTGGCGCTGGTCGGTGGTGGCTCACCACCGCGCCCGGGCGAGGTCTCGCTGGCGCACCATGGCGTTTTGTTTCTTGATGAAATTCTGGAGTTTCCAAGAGCCGCGCTCGAAGCCCTGCGTGAGCCGCTGGAGAGCGGCACCATCACGATCTCGCGCGCCGCGCGGCGCTGCGAGTTCCCGGCACGCTTTCAGTTGATCGGCGCCATGAACCCTTGCCCCTGCGGCTACCTGGGCTCGACGCAGCGCGCCTGTCGCTGCACACCGGACCAGGTGGCGCGCTACCAGGGCCGGCTCAGCGGCCCGCTGCTCGACCGCATCGACTTGCATATTGATGTGCCGGCTGTTCCCGCAACCGATCTGCTACAGGCGCAAGCTGGCGAGGCCACTGCCTTGATCCGTGCGCGCTGCATGGCGGCGCGCGAGCGCGCCATCGCACGCCAGGGTAAATCAAACCAGGCTTTGCAGGGCCAGGAGATTGATGTTCACGTGCTGCTTGACGAGGCAGCGGCCAAGTTCCTCAACGTTGCCGCCGCGCGCCTGGGCTGGTCGGGCCGTAGCACGCACCGCGCACTCAAGGTGGCACGCACGATAGCCGACCTGGCTGGCGCGCAACACACCCAACTCGCCCACGTGGCCGAGGCCATGCAGTACCGGCGCGCGAATGGGCCGACGCCCTAGCCATATTCCGCGCGTGACAAGCCGGGTGTAGCCCGTATGAAGCCAAAGGCGCAATACGGGAACAACGCTACGTTGTCGATCCCGTATTCCGCTGCGCTGCATACGGGCTACAGGCTGCGGGGCTTGCACTTGCCATAATCCGCGCATGGAAAACCACGTTCAGCACGCCCCCCGCTTGGTCGGCTGGCTGTCGCTGGCGCAGCTGATCAGCTGGGGCAGCACCTTTTACACCTTCGCCCTCTTGATGGCGCCGCTGGAGCGTGAACTGGGCTTGAGCCGGGCCCAGTCTTCGCTGGCCTTCAGCCTGGCGCTGCTGGTCGAGGGCCTGATGGCGTATCCGGTCGGGCGCTGGATTGATCGCGGCCATGAGCGCATCGTGATGACAGCCGGCTCGCTGCTGGCCGGCGTTTGCCTGCTGCTGCACAGTCAGGTGACGGGTATTGCCGGGTTCTACGCGGTCTGGGCCGGGCTCGGTGTGGCGATGGCTGCGGTTCTTTACTCGACGGCTTTTGCTGTGGTGACGCGGCGTTTCCCGAATGACTTTCGACGCGCCATCATCACCATGACCTTCCTCGGCGGTCTGGCCAGCACGGTCTTCATCCCGCTCACCGCGTGGCTGATCGCCAACTGGGGCTGGCGCCAGGCTCTGGTCGCTCTGGCGCTGTTTCACCTGCTGCTGTGCGCGCCGCTGCACGCCTACACGCTGCGCGGTGCACCGCGCACGCTGTCGGCAGTCGGTACGGCACTGTTGCCACCCGATGTAACGCGCCTGTTGCGCAGCGCGCCGTTTCTGTTGATTGGGGTCTTTGTTGTGCTGCTGATGGCGGTGATGGTGGCGCTTCCGGCGCACATGGTGAACCTGCTGCGTGAAAACGGTTTGAGCGAAGCCTGGGTGATTGCGATCCCGGCCAGCATCGGGGTCATTCAGGTGCTCGGGCGCTTGCTGCTGTTTTTCTTTGAGCACCACTTTGACGTGCATCTGGCGAATCGTCTCATTCCCTGCCTGGTGCCGATGGGCCTGCTCGCCTTGTTGGTGGCGCCGCTGTTTGGCGCGGCGCAGGTCGGCGTGGTGTTGCTGTTCGTTCTTCTCTACGGCATGGGCAACGGCATGCTCACCATCGTCAAAGGCACGGCCATCGCGCAGTACGTGAACCGCGACCATGTCGCCACACTCAACGGCGCGCTCGGTCTGCCGCTGGCGCTGTCGCGCGCCGGTGCGCCCTTGCTGGTCGGTCTGTTGTGGTCGCCCACTGCAGGTTACGGCAGCGCCTTGTGGCTGCTATTGGGCATGAGTGTGGTGGGTGCAGGCGCTCTGATGCTGGCGCAGCGCTACGCACTGGCCAGCGAAGCCTGATTACAGATTCGGTGCCAGCAGACGCTGCAAGTCCTGCGCATCCATCTGGCGGCGCGCGGCGAGGTCCTGCAACTGATCGGCGCCGATCTTGCCAACGCTGAAGTAGCTGCTCTCGGGGTGGCCGATGTAGAAGCCGCTCACGCTGGCCGCCGGCGTCATGGCCAGACTCTCGGTCACGCCCATGCCGATGTCATGGCACTGGAGTAACTCGAACATCTCTTGCTTGACGCTGTGATCGGGGCAGGCCGGGTAGCCTGGTGCCGGGCGGATGCCTTGGTATTTCTCGGCAATCAGTTGCTGCGGTGCCAGCGCTTCCTGTGGGCAATAGCCCCAGAGGTCGGTGCGCACGCGCTGGTGCAGGCACTCGGCAAAGGCTTCGGCCAGGCGATCCGCGAGCGACTTGAACAGAATGGCCGAGTAGTCGTCGTGTGCGTCGAGAAAAACTTTTTCCTGCTTCTCGCAGCCCAGGCCGGCCGTGACGGCGAAGAGGCCGGCGTAGTCCGCTGCCACACCCTTGGGCGCGACAAAATCGGCCAGGCAGCGGCTGGGCCTTTGCACGCCGTCGATCACGTGCTTCTCGACCTGTTGGCGCAGACCGTACCAGGTCAGCGCCACATCGGTGCGCGATTCGTCGGTGTAGAGCGCGATGTCGTCGTCGTTCACGGCGTTGGCCGGGTAGAGGCCGATGACGCCGTTGGCGCTGAGCCAGCGGCCTTCGATCAGGCGTTTCAGCATCGACTGCGCGTCTTTGAAAACGCGCTGTGCTTCCTTGCCCACTACCGCGTCTTCCAGAATCGCCGGATAGGGGCCGGCCAGGTCCCAGGTCTGGAAGAACGGTCCCCAGTCGATGTACTTCACCAACTCGTTGAGGTCGAAGTTCTTGAAGACGCGTCGGCCCAGAAATTTCGGCTTCGCCGGCGCGTAATGCGTCCAGTCGATGATGGTCTTGTTGGCGCGCGCTTTGTCCAGCGGCCACAGCACTGTCTGCTTCTTGTTGGCGTGCTGCTGGCGCACGCGCTCGTAGTCGGCCTGGAGTTCGGCAACGTAACTGGCTGCCTGATCCGACAGCAGCCCCTGCGCAGCGTTGACGCTGCGCGAGGCATCGGGCACATAGACCACGGGGCCCTCGTAGTGCGGTGCAATCTTCACAGCCGTGTGCACGCGCGAGGTGGTGGCGCCGCCGATCATGAGCGGGATCTTGCGCACGCGGAAGTAATCGTCCTTCTGCATCTCGGCAGCCACGTAGCTCATCTCTTCCAAGCTCGGCGTGATCAGACCTGACAGGCCAACGATGTCGGCGCCTTCCAGTTTGGCGCGCGCCAGGATCTCGTGGCACGGCACCATCACGCCCATGTTGACGACGTCGAAGTTGTTGCATTGCAGGACCACGGTCACGATGTTCTTGCCGATGTCGTGCACGTCGCCCTTGACGGTGGCGATGATGATCTTGCCCTTGGTTTTGACGTCGCGTCCGGCCGCTTGGTCGAGGCGTTTTTCTTCCTCGATGTAGGGAATCAAATGCGCCACGGCCTGCTTCATGACGCGTGCGCTTTTGACCACCTGCGGCAGGAACATCTTGCCCTGGCCGAACAGGTCGCCCACGATGTTCATGCCGGCCATCAGTGGGCCTTCGATCACGTGCAGCGGACGTCCGCCGCGTGCCAGCACCGCCTGATAGGCCTCTTCGGTGTCCTCGGTGATGAAGTCGGTGACGCCGTGCACCATGGCGTGGCTCAGGCGCTGCTCGACCGTGGCCGGCTGCTCGGGCGTGCCGCGCCAGGCCAGTCGGGTGCCCTCGTCTTTCGCCGCGCCTTTGGCGCCTTCGGCGATCTCGACCAGGCGCTCGCCGGCATCACTGCGGCGATTGAGTACGACGTCTTCGACGCGCTCGCGCAGCACCGGTTCGAGATCGTCGTATACGCCGACCATGCCGGCGTTGACGATGCCCATGTCCATGCCGGCGGCAATCGCGTGGTACAGGAAGACCGTGTGGATCGCTTCGCGCACCGGGTCGTTGCCGCGAAATGAAAAGCTTACATTCGAGACGCCGCCCGAGACCTTGGCACCGGGCAGATGCTGCTTGATCCAGCGCGTGGCGTTGATGAAGTCCACCGCGTAGTTGTTGTGCTCCTCGATGCCGGTGGCAATGGCGAAGATGTTGGGGTCGAAGATGATGTCTTCCGCGGGGAAGTCCACTTCGTCAACCAGGATGCGGTAAGCGCGCTCGCAGATAGCGATCTTGCGCTCGTAGGTGTCGGCCTGGCCCTGTTCGTCAAAGGCCATCACGACTGCGGCGGCACCGTAACGGCGCAGCAGCTTGGCCTGGCGCTTGAACTCGGCGACGCCCTCCTTCATGCTGATGGAGTTGACCACCGCCTTGCCTTGCACGCAGCGCAGGCC
>CAITXW010000065.1 GCA_903896425.1 uncultured beta proteobacterium
GAATCCAAGCCCAGAAGTCAGAGACCTTAAACTTCTGGTTTCAACAAGATCGAGACACCAGGCAGCAACTCACAACTGCACTGTCCTTCAGGCTCATACCTGGATTGGAAAATACTGCCATGCTGGGCGAAGGCATCCCGGCGCCGGCGATCGAGAACGCGGGCATCCAGTGCGGCATGCCGGTCGGACCCTTGGCCGTTCTCGACGAGACCGCCCTGAGCCTGAGCCTGCACGTGATGGAGCAAACCCGCGCCGACTTCGCCGCTGAAGGCAAAGCCTATATCGCGACAGCGGGCGAACTGCTGGTGGCCGACATGGTGCGCATCCACCAGCGCGCCGGCCGCGCCGCGGGCGCTGGCTTCTACGAATACCCGAAGGAAAAAGGCGCAAAGAAATTCCTCTGGCCGCAGCTCAAACCGCTGTTTGAAAAAGCCGATGCGCCGTGGAATATCACGGACCTGAAAGACCGCCTGCTCTATCGCCAGGCCATCGAGACCGCGCGTTGCCTGAGCGAGAACGTGCTGACCAGCGTGCACGAGGCCAATATCGGCTCCATCTTCGGCATTGGTTTTCCCGCCTGGACCGGAGGCGCCATGCAGTTCATTTACGGCATCGGCATCGAGGCCTTCGTCCAACGCGCCGATGAACTGGCGGCGAAATTCGGCGCCGGTTTTGCGCTGAGCGATGAGGTCAAGGCTGCCATCGTGCGCTATCAGCCGGTCTATTGAACCTGCACTCCCGCACGGTGAGGACGGCGCTGTGATAATCCCCGCATGAGCGCAAGCCCCTCCTCACCCGAACACGATAACGCCGCGCACGAGCGGCGGCAACCCGAATCCATCGCCGACCTGTTCTGGTCATTCACCCACCTGGCGCTGCAGGGCTTTGGTGGTGTGCTGGCCATCGTGCAGCGCGAGATGGTGGAGAACAAACAGTGGCTGACGCGCGAAGAATTCATTGAAGACTGGGCGGTGGCGCAAATCCTGCCGGGCCCCAACGTGGTCAACCTCTCGCTGATGATTGGAGACCGCTACTTCGGACTGCGCGGTGCACTGGCGGCGCTGGCCGGCATACTGACGTTTCCCTTGCTGATCGTGCTCGCGCTGGCCGCCATCTTTGCCGGCGTTTCGGATAACAGCGCCGTGCAGGGCGCGCTGCGCGGCATGGGTGCCGTGGCCGCCGGCCTGATTGCCGCCACCGGTCTCAAACTGGCTGGCGCGCTGCAAAAAAATGTCATGGGTACCCTGGCCTGCTGGCTGCTGGCGGCTGTGACCTTTGTTGCCGTTGCACTGCTGCGCGTGCCGCTGGTTTGGGTTCTGGCGAGCATCGGCGGCCTGGCCTGCGGCTGGGCCTACCGGCAACTGGGCCGCTACCGCGTGCTGGACAGCAATTCATGATCATCACCATGACATTGGGCGACTGGCTAGCGCTGCTCACGCACTTTCTGTCGCTCTCACTGCTCTCGATCGGTGGCGCCATCACCACCGCGCCAGACATGCACCGCTACCTGGTCACGCAGCAACATTGGCTCAACGATGCCCAGTTCAATTCTTCGATCGCGCTGGCACAAGCCGCGCCGGGGCCCAATGTTTTGTTTATCGCGCTGCTGGGCTGGAACGTCGGCATGAACGCCGGCACTAACCACTGGCCTTATGCGGCACTGGGCGTGCTTTTGGCCATGATTGGCATCCTGGTCCCGAGCACCACGCTAACGTTTGCGGCGGCCCGCTGGGGTCATCAAAACCGCGAACTGCGCGCCGTGCGCGCCTTCAAGCAGGGCATGTCACCGATCGTGGTTGCACTACTGATCGCAACCGGCTGGATCCTGGCCAGCAGCCAGGGCAACACGCTCCAGAACTGGCCGCTGTGGCTGCTGACCGCCGTCACCGCGCTACTGGTCTGGCGCACCCGCATTCACATGCTGTGGCTGCTGGCCGCTGGCGGAGCACTCGGGTGGTTTGGCTGGATCTAGCGGCCCCGTATTGCGCCTGCGGCTTCATACGGGTTACCTGATCTGACATATCAGCGGCGCGTAGCCCGTATGCAGCGCAGCGAAATACGGGACCTAACAACTGGCTATGAATGCCAGCTAACAAATTCGTCCACGTCGGCGCGTGAACTCCGATAGCTGTTGAGCTTGGCCGCCGGATCCGGATAGCCCAGCGAGATGCCGAGCATGAGACGCTTGTCTTGCGCCACACCCAGCAGTTCCCGCACCGCCTGCGGGTAATACGTCAGCGAGGCCTGCAGGCAAGTGCCCAGTCCCAGGTCATGCGCGGCCAGCGCCAGCGTCTGCGAGAACAGGCCCAGATCGAAAGTGGACCACTCGCTTAAGCTGCGATCGAGCCACAGGAACAGGACACAGGGTGCGTCGAAAAACTTGTAATTCATCAGGCGCAAACCGTTGCGTGCGGCGCTGTCGTCGCGCTCGATCTCAAGCACACGAAAGCGTCTGGCGTTGTGCTCACTGGCGCGGCGCTCATTGGCAAGCGGCCAGTGCGTTGGCATGCTCAAATCCGAACTAATGGGCACACCCGCAGCAGCCAAGTCATACAGGGCTTTGCCCAACTGATCGCGCATGGTGCCGCTGACCACCGACACCTCCCAAGGCTGCGTGTTGGCGTAGGAAGGACTGCAGCGCGCCAGTTCAAGCAACTGACGCACGAGCGCCTGCGGTACCGGTGTGGACTTGAAACCACGCACGCTGCTGCGGCTCCGGATGCCTTCTGCGATTTCCATTGTTACGACTCCAAGGTAGTTCCCCGATAGCTTACCAGTTCAATGCAAGCCGACCGGATGCAACGCGCAGAAAGCGATCCCTGGCTGGCGCAGGACAAACATACTGTCATGACGCGGGCAATTCCACCTGCCTCATGCAAAACATCCGGGGTCAAAATGCCCATGAAATTTGGGATTTCAATCCCTAGCGCCGATCCAACAACGCCGTCATCATCAAGCGTTCAAAAACATTCGCCACCCGGGAACTTGGTTGCAAGAATCATGACCAGCTCACAAAGAGACCAGCGCCTTGAAGCGCGTATCGAAGTTGCCCTGCCCGTCGCGCTTGATCATGACGCCGGCCTGACCCGCAATGTCAGCGCCAGCGGCATCTGTTTTGAAGTCGACTGCGATTACACCCTGGGCAGCGAAATCAGTTTTGTCATCGAACTCGAAACATTCAACGAAAAGATGTTTTTGAATTGCAAAGGACGCATCATCCGCACCGAAGACCATGGCGATAAAAAGGATGTGGCCGTGCAACTTCTCGAATCAAACCTGCAGGCTGCGCGCTAATCCGGCTTCAAACCTTATGGAGCCAAGCGCTCGGCCAAGCCATGCTGATAGGCATAGGCCAGCAGGCCGTGGCGATTGACAACACCCAACTTGCCGTAGATGGCGGTCAGATGATTGCGCAAGGTGCTTTCACTGATGTGGAGCTTGGCCGCAATCGTTTTGCCTGGTTCGCCGCTGCTGCGTGCGATGCAGGCCATGATGTGCTGCTCGCGCTCAGTGAGATGTGCCACCATGGCATCAGCGGAGACGAGCGGCTTGTCCCGACCCTGTCGCGCGAGTTCGACAAAGACACGTCCGGTGGCCTCGCGGTTGAGCCACACCTGCCCTTGGTGAACCTTCTCCAGGGCATTGAGCAACTGCTCGGCTGGCGTATCACGGTCAATCAGACCACGGGCACCCAACACCACGGCCTTGTCTTCCAGCGCATGATCCTGGCGCCGGGTCAGCAGCAGAATCCGGATCGACATGGCCTCCTGCAAGGCGCTGATAAACGGCAGTACCGCATCACTCTCGCCATCCATATCCAGCAGCAGGATATCGGCCGCTGCGGTCTTGAGCAGTTCAGACGCCTGCGCCAGCGATGCACAGGAACCGGCGAGCACCAAATCGCGCGCTGCGGAAGAAATTTGGTCCGTCAACGCTCCCAACAGAAGCCGATGATCGCTGACAACAAAAACACGGATTGCCACTTGTTTGTTCCTCCTGCGTGCGTTAGCCCACACTGGGAAGCAATGATATCAGCGCCGAAGGCCACGCAGCGCGCTGCCTGCAAGTATCATCGGCCCGGGAGATAACAAGAAATACATACCAAAGCCCATCCGATGACTTTCCCCCGCCTGCTTGCATTGCTACTCATGATCGCCACCCTCGGAGTGGCCCAGGCGGGCGCACCTGATTGCGCGCGACCTTACACGCTGGCATTGCATGACCACGGCCTGCTCTACTCCGCTGACACGGACAGCGGCATCGACAAGGACGTCTCCGATGAACTGATCCGGCGCAGCGGCTGCAAGGTGACCGTGAGCCTGATGCCGCGTGCGCGCATCTGGCAGTTGATCGAATCGGGCGCGCTGGACTTCAGTTTGTCGGGAATAAGCAACAACGAGCGTGAAAGCTTCGCCAGCTTTGCCTGGTACTTCAGCAACAAGTATTACCTGCTAATACGCAAGGATTCAGGTGCGCAGACGCTGGCCGATTTCGAGCGCAACGACAAAATGCAGCTCGGTGTCATTCGCAGCTTTCGCTACAGCGCAAGCGCCAACCGACTGGTCGACCAACTCCACGCCAGCAACCGCCTGAGCCAGTCCGGTGGTCTGGCGCCCTTGTACAAGACACTGCTGCAAAACCAAATCCAGGGCATGATCATCGAGCCTTTTGATTTCCCGGCACTGGAAGAAAAGAAGATTCGCGAGATAACCAGCATTGTGGAATTCAATGATCCTTCGGTGCCGCACGGGCTCATCATGTCAAAGAAGGCGCTCTCGCCAGCCGAGCAACGGCATTGGCAGGCGCTGCTCAACAGCATGCGCAGCGACGGCAGCATGCGCCGCATCTTCGACAAATATTTCAAACCTGAATTGGCGGCTGCCATGGTCAATTTCTGAGCCGCAGCGTGACTGGTTTTCCTCACCTTAAAGTCGGGGCCTCGCTGCGCCTGCTGCCCTGGTTGATTCTGGCTGTCACGCTCGGCGCGACCTGGTTTATCTGGGACCATGAGCGCAGCAGCACACGCAAGGAATTGCATGCCGAATTCGATTTCGCATTGCGCGAAACCGTCAGCAGCATTGAGCAGCGCATGGCCGCCTATGAGCAGATGCTGCGTGGCGTGCAGGGTTTGCTGGTTACAACCGGTTTGCACAACCGGACGGCGTTTCACGACTATGTCGACACACTTAGACTCGATGCCAATTTTTCAGGTATCCAGGTCATTGGCATCGCGCCACGCATTGCGTTGCAAGACCGGGCCGGGCACGAAGCCAGCATGCGCCGATCGGGTGTTGCGAGCTACACCATCTACCCCGAGCGCCAGAGTGACATCGTCGCCCCGGTTATCCAGCGCGAGCCGTATGTCGCACCCGAGCGCGCACCGCTCGGCCATGACCTCTGGGCCGACCCGGTGCGCCGCTTGGCAATGGAAAAGGCGCGTGATTCCGGCATGGCCGCCATTACCGGCAAGGTGCAACTGGCGATCGACGCGCCGATCCAGAAGGCGCCGAGCTTCATCATGTACCTGCCGGTTTTTGCCCACGACCAGCCGCATGAAACGCTGGCGCAGCGGCGCGCCAACCTGATTGGCTGGGTTTATGCAGCTTTCCACATGAACGATTTCATGGCCAGTTTGTACGGCAAGCAGTCAGCCGGTCTCGCGCTGTCCATTTATGACGACGTCGCATCGGACCCCA
Organism: uncultured beta proteobacterium; assembly: GCA_903896425.1. Lineage (GTDB taxonomy): Bacteria > Pseudomonadota > Gammaproteobacteria > Burkholderiales > Burkholderiaceae_C > Rhodoferax. Next base: position 5,697 of record CAITXW010000065.1, read on the forward strand.
GCGCCCTGCTCTATCGCTCGGCTGAAGACGCCAGTACAACCGACGCGATGGCGATCTCCCCTCTTTCAGCCAAGGAATACATGGTTGTGGCCGGCCACAACTGGACACTGACGCTGCGTACACTGCGCGAGTTTGAAAACCGCTTTGGTCGCGATGCCGCGTCGGTGATCGCCATCGCCGGTGTCGGGCTCAGTCTGGCCCTGACCTGGCTGGCATGGGTCCTGGTCATGGGCCGCGCCCGTGCCCTGCGGCTGGCAGCGCAGATGACCGAAGAATTGCGCCACATGGCGCAGCACGACACCTTGACCCATTTGCCGAATCGCGCTTTGTTCAGCGACCGCCTGAATCAGGAACTGGCCCGCGCCCGACGCCATGGCGACCACTGCGCCGTGATATTTCTGGACCTCGACAACTTCAAGCCGGTCAACGACCGCTTCGGCCACGCTGTCGGCGACCACCTGCTGCTTCAAGTGGCGCAGCGGCTGCAGGCTTCCATGCGTGCCGTCGACACGGTGGCACGCCTGGGCGGCGACGAGTTCGTGGTGCTGATGGCCGAATTAAGGGATACCGACGCCGCGCTCGGCCTGGCTGAAATGATTAGCGCAGGGCTGCGCCAGCCCTTTGTTGTCGAGGGCCAGACGTTGAAGATTTCATGCAGCATGGGCGTCGCCGTCTATCCGCAAGACGGCAGCGATGAGCTCTCACTCACCAAAAGTGCCGACGCCGCCATGTACCGCGCCAAGGGCAACGGCGGCGACCACGTTCGCTTGAGTGAACCGGCTCGCTAGCAGCGCGTCGAACCGGGTCGCGCTGGCGCGACAATGGCACCCATGAAGCAAAACTCACGTCTCTGGTTCCGGCTGGTCCCGGCCTACGCTGCAGGCTATTTCCTGTCTTACGGCCTGCGCAGCATTAACGCCGTCATCGCGCCTGAGTTGATGCGTGACATGGGCATCAACTCAACCGGCCTGGGCCTGCTGACCTCGACATACTTTCTGGCCTTCGGCCTGTTTCAATTGCCGCTCGGCCTGCTGCTCGACCGCTTTGGCCCGCGCCGCGTCGAAGCCGCACTGCTGCTGCTGGCTGCAGCGGGCTGCGCGCTGTTCGGCCTGGGTACAACACTGTCAACGCTGGTTGTGGCGCGGGCCTTGATCGGTCTGGGTGTCTCGGCCTGCTTGATGGCCAGCTTCAAAGCGTTCAGCCAGTGGTTTCCAGTGCAACAACTGCCCTCGCTGACCGCGACCATCATGATCGCAGGCAGCCTGGGCGCACTGTCGGCCAGCGTGCCGGCAGAAGCGGCGCTGCCGCTGTTGGGCTGGCGCGGCATTTTCCATCTGTTCGCTGTCCTGCTGGCTATCACGGCCGTACTCGTCCTGCGTCTGCCCGATCACGCAGATAGCGCGCCGCAGGAGTCACTCAAAATTCAGATCCAGACGCTGTTGGGGATTCTGGGCCACCGCGTCTTCTGGCGTTTCGCGCCTCAGAGCTGTCTGGCCAGTGGTGGCTTCATGGCGATTCAGGGCCTCTGGGCCGTGCCCTGGATGATGGAAGTCAATGGCGTTTCGCGCTCCCAAGCCGCCAATGTCCTGTTCCTGACCGGCCTGGCGATGCTGGGGGGTTACCTCTTTATTGCGACCTGCACCAGTACCCTGGCGCGCCGGGGCATCCAGCCGATGGCGATTCTGCGCACCGGCCTGATCCTTGCGTTGGCAGTGGAACTGGCGATCATTCTGAACCTGGCTCAACCAAGTTGGCTCTGGCCCTTGCTGGGCCTGTCTTTCAGTCTGACAACGCTGGCCTATTCGCAGTTGTCTGCGGTATTTCCGGTCTCGGTTTCAGGCCGCGTCAACAGCGCACTTAACCTCATGATGTTCGCCGGCGCTTTCGGTCTTCAATGGGGTATCGGTGCTGCCGTGGAATATTTCGCCACGGGTGGCATGGCCCGCAGCGCCGCCTTTGTGCTCACCTTCACCGTGCTGCTGGCAACGCAGGCGCTGGCCTTCGTCTGGTTCCTGCTGCCCGCAAAAGCTGCGGACAAAGCTTGAGCCTGGATTAATCAGGGCAACAGCAGGGTCTGGCGCAAATGTGCCAGTTCATCGGCCTGCATGCCCGCGGGTCCAATCAGATAGGCGGCAACGCCGCCGTAATCGCGCTCAATGGCATCAAATGCCGCCTGCAGAAACACGGGTTGCACCTGCCAGACCACCTCCATCACATGCGCCGGCCCCGCACCCTCGACTGAAAGCGTGCGGCGATAGAGTTGGTTGGTCAAAAGGTAGTCCTGCATGATGGTGCTGCGCTCCACGCCCAGCAGCGAGAGCAGCAAGGCTGCGGCAAAACCAGTGCGATCCTTGCCCGCCGTGCAATGAAACACCACCGGGGTTGGATGCACCAGCAGATGTCGCAAAAAGCGTGCGAAGGTCGGTCCGTGTTCGTGCACAAAGTTGAGGTAGGTCTCGCACATCAGCGCGACCGTTTCTTCGGTGCTCGGAACCTGCCCGGCAGCCAGCAAGGCACGCAGGCGCCGTATCACCGTTGGCTCAATCGCCATGGCGAGTTTGCTCACACCCGCAATCCGGTACGGCAATGCCGCCGCTTCTGCCTCACCCCTGAAATCGATGCTGTGCGTCAGGCCCAGCGTCTGCAACGCCGCCAGGTCGTTTGCCGTCAAACCGGCAAGGTGATCGGAACGAAAGACGCGGCCCCGGCGCATGCGCCGACCCTCGGCGCCGGTGTAGCCACCGAGGTCACGAAAGTTGGAAGCGCCTTGCAGGACGCCGTGCTTGAACGTGTCGTTCATGAACCTGACAATTAAAAAGCCTGCTACGTTTTAGGTAGCAGGCTTTGCTTGAATTACTTGGGGTGGCTGATGGGGCTCGAACCCAAGCTCTTGGGGAACCGAGGGGAACGTAAGGGATTGATTTCATTGGTGAAACGGCAATTCGGCACCCCCTGATTCCCCGGATTCTTCCCCGAATTCTTCCCCAAACTATGATTTTGATAGCACTACTTTTGGGCGTCTTTTTTCGTCGGCAATAAAAGAGCTGCCCATCATCGCATCCCAAGCATCAAAAACGCAACGCAAAAACGCCAAGATTGACCAAAATCGGCGCTAAAAAGCTCTGCTTTTTTTGCGTGCCCAAGTACCTGAATTCGGCACCAGGGTTTTCACAAAATTCCGGCGTCGCGCCCCACTCACTTCACCCCCCCTCCCGCATAGCCTCCACTTCCCGCCGCATCGAAGCCCGCATCGCCTTCGGCGCCGTATCCGCAATCCGCTGATCCTTGGACTTGCGCATCTCCTTGACCCTTCTAACCACCGCCTGCATGTTCACCCCGATGCGCTGATCCGGATTCTGCACATTCCATTGATCCAGCAATAGTCGCGCAGATTCAACTTGCGCAGGACTGTTCTCAAAGATCCCCTTGGCCCAACGCGCCCGAATATCTTGCGCATGCTGGTTATAGAAGTCCTTGGAGCGCTGGTGCAAATAGTTGGCCTGCTGCACCTCCGCCACCGTTGCCGGTTGAAACCCAAACATCTTCATCGCAGCTTCCGTGGGCGTCGTCTCGATCACCTTGTAGCCCTTGTCGTCACGGTACATGCCGGTGCTGGCCATGTCCACGCCCTTGGCCAGATTACCCACCGCCTTGGGCGCCAAGCTAACCGCTGCCTTGCCCAGATCCCCTGAGAGCGCCTGGTCACCTGCTTGGAACACCCTGGCAGCCATGTCACCCATCGGCCCAGCCAGTTCAGCCACATCCCGCGTGTGATCGGCTTTCTTGAGCAAGAGCCCTGTGCCCGGAATCAAATTGGCCATCGACAAGCGCCCAGACACATCAATCGGGGAACCCGGCAAGCCAGTCAGTCCCTTGTCCACAAACTGCGCACCAGCGCGGCCGAACAGGTTTTCCAGAAACTCCTGCTTGGTTTTCTTGGAGGAGAAGTTGTAGCCCAGGCGTTGGCCCAGGAAATCGATCAGGTCCTCAGCATCGTCGACAAACGGCAAACCGCTGCTACCGGCCATCAGCATCAGGGTGCCAAGCATCAGCAGGGCTGCTTGTCTGCCTTCCGGCCCCCCCTGAGTCGCCATCCGGTGCAGCAGTTCCAGGTAGTTGACCGAATAGCTCTTGAAGGTCATCAGCGTGGCCCCTAAAGACCGGCTTGAAGGCCGGGTAGCGCTGCGCCAGGTGGTACGGCGAGCCAACGGTCTTGTCCCACCAGGACAGTTTGCCGGGGTGGCTGAAGGTTTCATTCAGCACGTCCGTGGCCCGCTGGATTAGTGGAATGTCGCCAGCACGGCTGAACAGCACCGACGAGAAACCCCTCGGCTTGTAGCTCATGATCGTGCCGAAGTCGCGCATATTGACTTGCCCTTGCGCTGCCGGAATCGGCGGCCGCATCCAGGCCCGGTCAGATTGTTTCGGCGGGTAGCTTACGTCGGTCTTTTCTCGGGCACCACGCTGCAGAATCATGTCAAGCCCAAGTTCGGTAACAAACCCGGCATTGCGCAGCCGGATGATGCTGGGCGTATGCACCCCCGTGAAGTAAATGCCCAGACCATGCTTATCGGCAATATCAATCACTTCATCCGCAAAGATCGATGCGTCGTTCTTGCGTGCATCGGCCAGGATGTTGCCAAGACCGTCGATCCTGAAAGTGCCCTCACCTACTTTGGCGTTGAGCGCTTCGATCTCAGGTACGGCGGCATTGGCGCGTAGCTGCCAATCCTGGGGGGACAGTGGTTCGCTCCGGTGTGGATCACTTCTATAGACAGCGGGTAGCGCTTTTTTCTTTCGGCAGATTGCGCCCAACTTACAGAAGCAAATCCTTCAATGGAGTCGGGGAATAGCGGTAAATCTTGCATGAGCTCTGCTGCCACAGCGGAACGCTCAATTTCGCGTAGATATAGTCGCTGCCCTAGCTTATCCTCGACCTTTGCGAAGACTTGTAGAAGTCCATTTCCAAGGTCAACGCCCCCTAAACGAGATGCTCTGTCCAAATTCAATTGAACCAGCGGAATCATTGGAAGACCATTGCTCTCAGGCCACGGATACTCATTAGAGGAAAAAAATGGTCCTAACATTACGTCCCCTAACCGATCAATCTGAGACGCAGGTACTCTGCTGAGAATTGGCTCCCAAGACCAGGATCCAGTCGCTAGTGACTCTTCAAATGCCTTTGCGCCCTTGTCAGCGCCGTTGTTAAAGAAAACCAACTTTATTTCATCCCAGAGCGACATGATCTCTTTGAACGACTCAGGGGGATTTGTTAGGTACGAATTCACTTCATTTTCTCCATCGAGGGATCATTGAATTTTGTGATTTGGAATTGAATAACTCATGCTTGCTCGGCACCACGGCTAAGCACCACACGCGTGCGGTTCTTAAACCGCACCCGCTCGGATTCCCCGAGCTTGCGATCAGCGTAATCATCGGAGGTTGCAAACTGGGACAGTGCGGCACTTTTTATGACGCCCCCGTTCGGCAAATTGTCAAAAACCA
>CAITXW010000066.1 GCA_903896425.1 uncultured beta proteobacterium
CGAAGTGCCGCAGAACCTGCTGGCCCAAATCAAGGTCGGCGGACGGCTGCTCGCCGTCGTCGGTGAAGACCCGGTGATGTGCGCCACCCTGATCACGCGCCTCAGCGAAACTGAATTCAAGACCCGCGCCCTCTGGGACTCTGCGGCGCCAGCCCTGCAGAACTTCCCGGTACCCTCGCATTTTCAATTCTGATCCGTGGCCGGCCACTGCCCGCAACGCCAACCCGCACCTGAGAACGCCATGAAAATGTTCCGACTGCTTCCCCTGTTTGTTGCCGTCGGTGCGGCTTTGTCAGTGCCCGTGCAGGCGCAAAGCCTGGTGAAACTGTACGAGTCCGCACGCAGCTTCGACGCGTCCTACCAGTCGGCCAAATCGCAGTTTGATGCGACCCTGGCCAAGGCCGATCAGGCCAAGGCGGCGATTCTACCGGTGGCCAATCTGGCGCTGGGCATGTCGCGCTCGAATCAGGACATCACGCCCGATGTCGGCTCCAATCGTTCCTATGGCACCGAAACGGCCACCGTGAGCGCATCGCAGCCGCTGTACCGCCCGGCCAACTGGGCAACGTACCAGCAAGGTATCAAGCAGGTGGACCTGGCGCAAGCCCAATTGACCAGCGCCGATCAGGATTTGATCGTGCGCGTCAGCCAGGCCTACTTTGACGTGCTGGCGGCACAGGACAGCCTGACCTTTGTTCAAGCGCAGAAAACGGCGGTAGCCGAACAACTGGCATCGGCCAAACGCAACTTTGAAGTCGGCACCGCCACCATCACCGACACACGCGACGCGCAGGCCAAGTACGACCTGGTGATCGCCCAGGAAATTGCTGCCGACAACGATTTGCGCGTGAAGAAGATTGCGCTCGACCAGCTGGTTGGCAAGGACAACGTACAGCCCTTGGCGCTGGCGCAACCGCTGGTTCTGCCGGCGCTGGCGCCCAGCGATGTCAACACCTGGGTCAGCCAATCGGAGTCACTGCACCCGAGCATTTTGCAGACACAGATTGCACTCGATGTGGCGCAACTCGAAACGAAAAAGGCGCAGGCCGGCCACAAGCCGACGCTCGACCTGAACGTCACCTACAGCGCCATCAACAACATGGAAGGCAGCAGCACCGCCGGTATCGGCACGCACGTCAATGCCGGCACCATTGGCCTGAGCTTCAACCTGCCGCTGTTCGCTGGTTTTGCCACGCAGAATCGCTTGCGCGAGACCCTGTCACTGGAAGAGAAGGCGCGTAACGATCTCGAAGGCGCCAAGCGCACCGTGGCGCAGGCAACACGTACCGCCTACTTCGGCGTGCTCTCGGGCCAGGGCCAGGTCAAGGCGCTTGAAGCCGCAGAGGCGTCAAGCCAGAGTGCGCTGGACGCCAACAAACTGGGCTACCAGGTTGGCGTGCGCATCAACATCGACGTGCTCAATTCGCAGAGCCAGTTGTACGACACCAAGGCCAGACTGGCCAAGGCGCGCTACGACGTGCTGGTGGGCGGCCTCAAACTGCGCCAGGCCAACGGCACGCTCAAGGCTGACGACCTGCAAAGCGTCAACGCGCTTCTCGTCAAATAAACCGAAACGTAGCCCGTATGCAGCCGAAGGCGTAATACGGGGCTGCACCGGGCTTGGCGCGCGCCGCAGCACTATCGGTTTTAATCCCGTATTGCGCTGCGCTGCATACGGGCTACGCGCACCACTCACCCTCCAGCAATCGCACAATCGCATCGGTCAGAAGCGCGGTCGCACCGCGGTGCGCGCTGGCAAAAGCATCTGCGGCCTGACGCGCTGCCTGCAGCCTTGGCTTGTCCTGCACCAGCACCAGCGCCGTCTTCACGGCCTGCGCCAGATCGGCCACGCGCAGGGCGGCACCGCTGGCAGCGGCCAGTTCGGCAGCCTCGCTGAAATTGAAGGTGTGCGGTCCCATCAGCACCGGACAAGAACAGGCCGCAGCCTCGATCAAATTCTGCCCGCCCAGCGGCTCAAAGCTGCCGCCCAGCAGGGCTGCATCGGACAACGCGTAATACAGCGCCATTTCACCCAGCGAATCGCCGAGCCAGATGCGGGGGCCGGCGTCTGGCGGTCCATCCTGCCAGTTGCTACGCCTTGAGAGTGCAAAGCCCTGCGCCTGCACCAGCGCCGCGACCGCATCAAAGCGCTGTGGATGGCGCGGCACGATCAGCCACTGCACGGCCATGGCCGCCGGCTCGGCTGCCAGCAGGCGCAGCAGCGCATCCTCTTCGCCCTCGCGTGAACTGGCAAACATAAGCAGCGGCCGGGCCAACTGCTCGCGCCAGGCGCGACCACGCGTCAGTTGCGCCGGGTCCGGGGCCGCATCGAATTTGAGGTTGCCAAAAACGCCCTGGACCTTGGCGCCCAACGCCGACAGGCGCCGCGCATCGTCGGGCGTCTGCGCCCAGACTGCGGTGAGACTCGCGTAGGCGGGGCGCGCCAGCCAGGCCATCCGACTGGCCTGGCGCCATGACTTCTCACTCAGGCGCGCATTGGCCAGCACCAACGGCACGCCAGCCTGCGCACAGCCGGCCGCCAGATTGGGCCAGATCTCGGTTTCCATCAGGATGCCCAAGCGCGGCTTGAAATGCGCCAGAAAGCGCGCCACGGTGGCCGGTGTGTCCCAGGGTTGCCAGGTCTGGATGTCACCCGGACGCAACAATTTTTCACCCTCGGCGCAACCAGTCGCCGTGCCATGCGTGAGCAACAGGCGCATGCCCGGAATGCGCTCGCGCAAGGCCTGCACCAGCACGGCGGCGGCGCGCGTCTCACCGAGCGACACCGCATGCAACCAAACAGTGATTCCATCGACCGTGGGGCGGCCCGGCGCCGGATCGCTTTTCTCCAAACTCTCGCTGTAGTACCCAAAGCGCTCGTCCACTGCAACCAGATAGCCCGGCTCCTGCAGGCCACGGCGCGCCAGTTTGCGTCGCAGCGCCGGCTGTGCCAGCCACATCAACAAGCTGTAGAGCCAGCGCATCATGGGCCAGTGCCTTCGGACACGGCGAGCCAGGCCTGCCAGACCGCGTCCAGCGACGGCGTCGGCTGGGCAAAGACGCAGCGCTGGCGCGCCATCTGTTGCGGCCCGGTGCGCCAGGCGGTGTCAAAGTTGTAGATCTGTACGTGGGGCCGGTCCAGCGCCACGGCAATATGGCTCAGGCCGCTATCGACGCCGACGACGCCGGCGCACGCACCGAGCGCATCGGTCAGCGCGTCCAGTCTCAGGCGCGGCCAGACCTGCGCCTGCGCGATGCCGCCGGCAATTTGCTGCGCCATCGCTTCTTCTTCATCGCTGCCATGCGGCAAGGCCACGGTGTAGCCCTGGGCGTTCAGACGCTGCCCCAGTGCCTGCCAGGAGGCCAGCGGCCAGAGCTTGTCGGCGCGCGAACTGCCGTGCACCAGCGCAACCACGGGCGTGGTGGCCGCGTTGCATTGCAGGCCATAGGACTTGCCGCTCGGCACCGCGTAGCCCAGCGCCTGCGCGCACAGTTGGCGCGAGCGCGACTCGGCGTCAATGCGCGTGGGCAGCGCAATCGCCACATCGACCAGCCAGCGCGCCGGTGCCTCGAAACTCGAACCCTCGCTGGCCGCCGCCAGACCGAAGCGCTGGCCCTGCGGCGCGAGCCGCGCCAGTCGTGCCACCAGCGCCGATTTGGTCAAGCCTTGCAGATCAATCACGGCGTCGTAGCGCTCCTGCTGTAAATCCATCGTGAAGGCGCGCCAGTCACGCCGCGTCGCAGCAGAAAAGGCAGACTTGCGCCAGCGCCGCAACTCACATTCGATGACGTGCCCCACCCCGGCACAGCGCCGCACCAGCGGTGCAAAACCGCGCTCCACGACCCAGTCAATCTGCGCCTGCGGCAGCGCCTTTCGAATGTCTTGCAGCGCCGGCATGGCATGCACCACATCGCCAAGCGAAGACAGCTTGACGACGAGGATTTTGGCCCCCACGCTTGTCACTGCGTGTACTGCGCTGCCCCCCAAGGGGGCCGTGCCTTGCTCGGGGCGGCCCTTCGCGGCGGCGCCCACTTTACGTGGGCTCAATGCGCAGCCTTATCAATCACCGCGCCGGGTTTGACGGTGCGCAGCAGGGCCAGCATTTCGGCTTCGATGCGATGCAGCGCGGCTTCGGTCTGGCCTTCAAAACGCATGACCAATACCGGCGTCGTGTTCGAAGCGCGGATCAAACCAAAGCCATCGGGCCAGTCGACGCGCAGGCCGTCAATCGGGTTGAGCACCGCAGGTGCCGCGAAATGCGCCGCTGCCTGCAACTGCGCCACCAGCGTATGCGCCTCACCCTCAGCGCATTTCACGTTGAGCTCGGGCGTCGAGAAACTGGTCGGCAGCGCGTCGAGCACGGCG
>CAITXW010000067.1 GCA_903896425.1 uncultured beta proteobacterium
CGCAAAAGACCAACAGTCTGACGCTCGACGTTCAAATCGAGACCAGACAAAAACACCAAATTCATCAAGCGATTCATTAACTTACGACGTCCTGATGTGAAAACGTTGGGACACTACTGATATTTTTGAAGTCCAGTGGTTGTTGCAGGTGAATAGCAATTTTGTGGCTGGCCTTCCAGGAAGTTGCCAGTCACGTGGACCTGATTTCGCCGGAGCCTGTGTAAAGATGGATACTCGGAATTCGCATAAGAGCGCGCCACTGCGTTTGCCCAATCGGCGCTGTTCGGGATGATTGACAGGCGCTCGGATCGGCATCAGAGTTTCTTAATAATTGGACTGCGAAATGGGTGCACTATTCGCCTGGCACGCAGACCTTTTTCGATTTTCTTGACCCTCGCCATTTCGCAGGAAAGCGTTTGACGAAAGCCACACCCTGGCAGCCCAAGGAGCACGCGATGCAAAACTTTGACTTTGACTACTGGAAGAATCTGGCCGCCCTGTCCCCGGTGGAGTTCGAACAGCAACGGCGCATGGCCTTGCAGGAGGTCAGGAACAGTTCGCCGGCCGTGCATCAACCGGCATTGACCACCTTGTTGGAGACACTGTGCACGGCGCAGCAAGGTACGCCGATGGAGCGCGCCGTCAACGCACAAACCCTGATGCTGGAGTCGCTCGCCGACTTGAAAGCGGCGTGGACAAGTCTCGTGGAAGCGACCGGAGAAGGCTCACGCATTGAGCGAGCGCTTTTGAACGCACAGATCCAGATCGCACCGATGGGCTTGCGCGCACCGCCGGGCGGGTCGCCACCCGCCTGAGCGCCTAAACTCGGGACAATTTCCAAGGAAGGTTGTTCGCATGGCAGGCCCCAAGGCACAGTTTTGGCAGGAACGGTTTGAGAAGAACGAGATCGGCTGGGATCGTGGCGCGCCCAGTCCGCAACTGATTGGCTGGATTGAGAGTGGCGCCCTGCAGCCGTGCCGCATTGCCGTGCCGGGTTGCGGAACCGGCTGGGAGGTGGCCGAGCTGGCCCGGCGCGGCTTTGAGGTCACGGGTCTGGACTACACCGCAGCAGCCGTCGAAAAGACGCGTGCGCTGCTCGACGCCGAAGGCCTCAAGGCCGAGGTGCTGCAAGCCGACGTGCTGCATTACCAACCGGCGACCCCGTTCGATGCGGTCTACGAGCAGACCTGTTTGTGTGCGATTCACCCGGAGCACTGGCTGGAGTATGCGCAGCAGTTGCAGCAGTGGCTCAAGCCCGGCGGCAGCTTGTGGGTTTTGTACCTGCAAATGCTGCGTCCGGCGGCGAGCGAGGAGGGCGTGATCCACGGCCCGCCTTACCACTGCGACATCAACGGGATGCGGGCGCTGTTCCCGGAGAAGGCCTGGATCTGGCCCAAGCCGCCGTATGAGAAGGTCGAGCATCCGACGCTGTCGTACGAGTTGGCCTTGCGGCTGGTGCGCAAGACACCATGAGCCTTGCCCATCTGCTGCTGCGCCAGGCGCACCTGACGAGCGAGCGCAGCGCCATCTTTCACGGCAGCGAACCCTACGCCAGCTATGGCCAATGGGCTGCGCGCAGCGCTGGGCTGGCCTTGCGTCTGCGCCAGGCCGGACTGCAACCGGGTGATCGCGTGTTGCTGTTCCTGCACAACCACCCGCGTTATCTGGAATTGTTGTGGGCTTGCTGGTGGGCCGGTCTGGTGGTGGTGCCGATCAATGCCAAGCTGCATCCACGCGAGGCCGAGTGGATTGTGGACAACGCACAGGCGCGCTGGGGTTTTGTCAGCGCTGATCTGGCGCCAGATGCGCTGGCCGGTCTGGAGCGGCAGATTGACGTCGACTCCGCCGCTTGCGATGCCTTGCTGGCGCCAGTTGCCGATGCGTTTGCGGTTGCGGTCACCGAGCGCGCGCCCGACGACCTTGCCTGGTTGTTCTACACCAGCGGCACAACCGGCCGCCCCAAGGGCGTGATGATCACGCAGCGCAATCTGATGACGATGGGGCTGACCTATTTTGTTGATGTGGACGCGGTGTCGGCGGATGACGCCATCGTCTACGGCGCACCGATGTCGCACGGTGCCGGACTCTACGCCATCCCGCATCTGATGGCCGGTGCGCGCCACGTCGTGCCGCTGTCGGGCGGCGTCGATGCGGCCGAGTTGTTTGCGCTGGGTTGGCAACTTGGACCGCTGTCGACGTTTGCCGCGCCCACCATCGTCAAGCGCCTGGTTGATCATGTTGAAGAAGTGCAGATCAGTGTCGATGCCGCGGCTGCGGCCTTCAAGACCATCGTCTATGGTGGCGCGCCGATGTACGTGGCCGACATTGAGCGTGCGCTGCGCCTGATGGGTCCGCGTTTTGTGCAGATTTACGGCCAGGGTGAGACGCCGATGGTGGCCACCGCCTTGTCGCGCCAGCAGCTCCTTGATGCGGCGCATCCACGTTACCTGGAGCGCATCGCGTCGGTTGGTGTGGCGCAGACGCCGGTGCAACTGCGCATCGCCGACGAGCAGGGACGTGAGCTGCCGCTCGGCGAAATCGGCGAGGTGCTGGTCAAGGGCGACAGCGTGATGGCCGGTTACTGGCGCAACCCCGAGGCCACGGCCCTGGCCTTGCGTGACGGCTGGCTCTTCACCGGCGATGTTGGCTGCCTGGACGCCGATGGTTTTCTCACGCTGAAAGACCGCAGCAAGGACTTGATCATCAGCGGCGGCTCCAACATCTACCCGCGTGAGGTGGAAGAACTGTTGTTGACCGCGCCCGGCGTCGCCGAAGTGGCGGTGGTTGGCGCGCCAGACCCGGAGTGGGGCGAGTTTGTGGTGGCCTTTGTCGTGGCCCAAGCGGGCGCGGCGCTCAGCGCGGACCTGCTGGACCGGCATTGCCTGGCGCAGATGGCGCGCTTCAAACGGCCCAAGCGTTACCTGTTTGTATCCGAGTTGCCGAAGAACAATTACGGCAAGGTGCTCAAGACAGCGCTGCGCGAGCGCCTGGCATCCGAGCTGGCCTGAACAGCTTACTTGCGTTTGGCCTGGATCGCCTCGATCTGGTCCATGATGTTGTTCATGCGCGCGACGATGGCCTGATAGGGAGCGGGTGAGGCCAGATCAACGCCGGCTTCTTTCACCAACTCATACGGATAGCGCGAACCACCGGCGCGCAGAACGTTCAGGTAGCGCTCGCGCGCACCCGGCGTCGCCTTCAGGATTTCAGCGGCAAACATGCTCCCGGCAGAAACCGATGTGGCGTATTGAAAGACGTAGAAGCGGTTGTAGAAATGCGGGATGAAGGCCCACTCAACGCTGTACAGATCATCGATCTTGACCACACCTTCTTTGTCACCGTGGTAGCGTTTGAGGATGGCGCCGTAGATGGCGCTCAGCGCTTCTCCGGTCAGTGATTCGCCCTTGTCCACCTGGGCGTGGACTTCGCGCTCGAAGGCGGCGAACATGGCTTGGCGAAAGAAGGTGCCGCGCAGGTTTTCCAGCGCCGAATCGAGGTAGAGCATGCGTTCCTGGTCGTCCCTGGCCGTCTTGAGCATGTGGTCAAGCAGCAGCAACTCATTGGTGGTGGAGGCAATCTCGGCCGTGAAGGTGGGGTAGTCGGCGTTGATGAAGGGCTGGCTCCTGACCGCCAGGTAGGAGTGCATGGCGTGGCCCCATTCGTGCGCCAGCGTCGTGAGCGATTCGTAGTCGTCGTTGTGGTTGAGCAGCAGGTAGGGATGCACGTCGTACACCGAGCCGTTCATGTAGGCGCCAGAGCGCTTCCTGGGGCGCGGGTAGACGTCCATCCAGCCGCTTTTCGTGCCCTGCGCCATGGCGCGTACGTAGTCTTCGCCCAGCGGCTTGACCGAGGCCAGCATCAACTCGACGCTTGGGCCTATCGGGTACTTCAAATCACTGGCAAGCATCGGCGGGTAGACGTCGTAGTAACGCATCTCGCTCACGCCCAGCATGCGCGCGCGCAGCCGGAAGTAGCGGTGCAGGGTCGGCAGATTGAGTTCGGCCTGCGTCACCAGTGTGTCGTAGACGGCGCGCGGCAGTTTGTTGCCATCAAGCGACTGCGTCAGCGAGTCTGGATAGCGCCGGACTTTGGCCAGCGCAGCGTCCTTTCTGAGTTGCTCGTAGAACGTCACGCCAAAGGTGCGCTCAAACGCTTTCCATTGACCCCAGAAGGCATCGAATACCAGTTTGCGATCAGCGCGGTTGCCGGCGGCGCGGTATTTTTCGTAGGCAGCCTGATCGAGTACGACTTCGGTGCCGTCGGACAGTTTGACTTTGGGCCAGGGCATGTCGGCATCCGTCAGCGTTGAGTAGATCGCGTTGGCCGCGCCGGTGGCTGCGCTGAAAGTGGCGATCAGTTGTTCGCCCCGCTGGTCCAGGGTGTGAGCCGCGCTGCGCTGGATGTCGTCGAGCCAGTGGGCGTAGACAGCCGTTGCCTTGTTGCCCTTGATCAGGGCATTCACTTTGCTGCGTCCCATCTTCAGGATTTCCGGGTTGAGGAAGGCGCTTGCTTCCTCAAGCCGGTTGCCCAGCACATTGGCGCGCTGCTGTAAATCCTGTCCGGCGGGCAAGGCGGTGTCTTCATCGTGAAACTGCGAGGCGTAGCCAGACAGGCGGTACAAGCGCTTGAGCATGTCGGCGTTGAGGTCCAGACATTGTTGGAAGCGCTTCGCCGATTGCGCGAGATGACCGGCGCAGGCCGACAAGTCCTTGAACTGGCGCTCAAGCGTACTGACGTCCTGATCCCATGCGCTCTGACTGGGGTACAGGTCTTTGAGGTTCCACCGGTTAGCTTCCAATTCGGCGCCGGTCACGGGCAAGGGCAGCGCCAATGACAGGCCCAGCAGGGTGATTGACAATAACTTTTTCATGGCATTGAATGGTTCGGTCGATGGGGTTTGTTTGGCCCCATCTTAGAATGAGTTTGACTTTTCAGGCAGCAGGTGACAACACGATGAACAAGGCTTTTGTCAGGGAATCCGAAGAAGCGGACGAGGAAGAGCCGACAGCGTTAGCGCTTGTGCCTGGCGCCAGGAACTACATCACGCCGGCGGGTTACCAGCGCATCCACGCCGAGTTGCTGGACCTGATCGACAACGAGCGGCCCAAGGTGGTGGAGATTGTTCACTGGGCCGCCAGCAATGGCGACCGCTCCGAGAACGGCGACTACATCTACGGCAAGAAGCGGCTGCGCGAGATCGACCGGCGTATCCGTTTTCTCAGCAAGCGGCTTGAAATTGCCGAGATCGTTGAACCCTCGGTGCACCATGGCAGCGACCAGGTGTTTTTCGGCGCAACTGTGCGCTACATGGACGATGGCGGATTGGAGCGAACGGTCACGATCCTGGGTGTCGACGAAGTGGACAGTTCCCAGGGACAGGTCAGCTGGGTGTCTCCGATCGCCAGAACCCTGCTCAAGGCCCGCCTTGGCGACATGCTCAGACTGGTGACGCCAGCCGGGGTGGTGCAGATTGAGGTGACCGACGTTCAGTATCCGGCGCCGCTTGCGCCTTGACCTGCTTCATGCCAGCGGCTGGCTGCTGCCGCCACCGCTGCCGGTGCGTTGAACTTTCAGCACCGATGCGGTCTTGCGCAGATTTTGCAGGGCGGTTTCGAGCTGGTTGCGATCGCGCACGGCAATCAGAAAACCCAGCGTGGTCGCATCCGCAACGACTTCGTCGTCCATCGTGATGTGGGTGATGTCGATCTCGGCCGCGGCCAGGGCGGCGGCCACACGCGCCAGAACCCCTTTGCCATTGATGACCGTGACCCGGATGGCCGTTTCAAAGGCGCGCACCGGCTCATCCGACCATTCGACGCTGATGAAGCGTTCGCTGTCCCTGTGCTTGAGCTTCTTCCCGACGCTGCAGTCGTCGGTGTGCACGATCAGACCTTCGCCGCGTCCGAGGTAGCCGACGATGGCATCGCCCGGAACGGGGCGGCAGCAGGGGGCGTAGCTGACCGATGTGTTTTCGCTGCCGTCGAGCAGGATGCCACCCTGTGCCTCGGTTTCGTTCATGGCGTAGCGCTCGCGTGTCAAGAGCACGGTGTCGAGCGTTTCGCCGCTGTCGGTCAGCAGGGCGCGCAGGCGCTTGGCGACGATGCTGGCAATGCGCTTGCCCATGCCGATGTTGCCAAAAAGTTCAGCGCGGTTGCGGTTGCCGCTAAAGCGCAGCAACTTTTCCCAAATGGCTTTGTGCTGGCCCTTGTCGTCCGGTATCTTCTCGACCCCTTCGGCTCTGAGCGCCTGGGCCAGCATTTTTTCACCCAAACTCTCGGAGTCTGTCAGCGCCAGCGTCTTGAGATGATGGCGAATCTTGGAGCGTGCCCGGGCCGTTCGCACAAATCCGAGCCAGGCCGGATTGGGCGTTGCGTCTGCGGCGGTGATGATTTCAATCACGTCGCCGTTTTTGAGTTCCGTGCGCAGCGGCATCTGCTCGCCATTGATGCGTGCGCCCTGCGTCTTGTCGCCGACGTTGCTGTGAATGGCGTAGGCAAAGTCAACCACCGTGGCGCCCCGGGGCAGGGCCATGATCTGGCTCTTGGGTGTCATGACGTAGACGGCGTCGGGAAAGAGGTCAACCTTGACGTGGTCCCAGAATTCGGCCGCATCGCGGTTTTCGTCCTGGATGTCGAGCAGGGATTGCAGCCACTTCGAGCCCATGCGGTCGTTCGGGCTGACGCCGGTCGGGTTGTTGGCCTTGTACAGCCAGTGGGCGGCAACGCCGGACTCGGCGACGATGTTCATGGCTTCGGTGCGGATCTGGAATTCGACGTTGATGCCGGCTGGGCCGACCAGGGTGGTGTGCAGCGACTGGTAGCCGTTGACCTTGCTGATGGCGATGTGATCCTTGAAGCGCCCCGGCACCGGCTTGAAGAGTTGGTGCAGCAGTCCGAGCGCGGTATAGCAGTCGATCACGCTGGGGGCCAGCACGCGCAGGCC
>CAITXW010000068.1 GCA_903896425.1 uncultured beta proteobacterium
CTGTGGCTCTTGCTGCTGGTTGTTCCCTATGTCGCGGTGTTCATGCAAGATCCCGGTGCACTGGCCGGGGTGCTGCACTACAAAGGGGAGCGCGGCAACACGGATGGTTTCTACCTGCCCTTGTTTGGTGCCGCTCTCACAGTCGGCATTGCGCTGATGACGCAGATGGGCGAGCAGGCTGACTACCTGCGCTTCATGCCCGAGCGCACGCCGGCCAACCGCTGGCGCTGGTGGCTTGGCGTGCTGGTGGGCGGCCCGGGCTGGGTGGTGCCGGGCGTGCTCAAGATGCTCGGCGGCGCGCTGTTGGCGTATCTGGCCATCAGCCACGCCGTGCCGATCGACCGCGCCGTGGACCCGAACCAGATGTACCTGGCAGCCTACGAATACGTGTTTCCAAATTACGGCTGGGCGGTGGCCGCAACCGCCTTGCTGGTGGTGATCTCACAACTCAAGATCAACGTCACCAACGCTTATGCCGGGTCGCTGGCCTGGTCCAACTTTTTCTCGCGCCTGACGCACAGCCACCCGGGGCGCGTGGTCTGGGTGGTGTTCAACACGCTGATCGCTTTCATGCTGATGGAGATGAATGTGTTTCAGGCGCTGGGCGATGTGCTCGGTCTCTACTCCAACATCGCCATCGCCTGGATGATGGCGGTGGTGGCAGACCTGGTCATCAACAAGCCGCTAGGGCTGTCGCCCAAAGGCATCGAGTTCAAGCGCGCCCATCTGTACGACATCAACCCGGTTGGCGTCGGCGCCATGGCGCTGGCTTCCTTGTTATCGGTCACGGCCTATCTGGGTTTCTTCGGCGAACTGGCGCAGGCGTTTTCGGCGCTGATTGCACTCGGCACCGCGTTCATCGCCGCGCCGCTGATTGCCTGGGCGACCAAAGGGAAGTACTACATTGCACGCGCATCCACCTTTGGCTGTCATCCCGGCGCAGGCGGGGATCCATGCAGCACTGGGCTGGATTCCGGCCTGCGCCGGAATGACAAGGTTTTACCCGGCCTCTTTCTGAGCGCCAGCCTCACCCGCTGCGTGATCTGTGAGCGCGAATACGAGGCACCGGACATGGCGCATTGCCCGGCCTACCAGGGCGCCATCTGTTCGTTGTGCTGCACGCTCGATGCGCGCTGTGGCGACATGTGCAAGCCCCAAGCCAGTCTGTCGGCGCAGTGGGCGGCCACGCTGCACTGGTTGTTGCCGCGCCGGCTTTGGCCTTATCTGGATAACGGCCTGGGTTACTTCCTGTTGTTGATGCTGGTGATCGCGCCGCTGCTGGCCAGCGTTTTTGGCCTGCTCTATCACCAGGAACTGCGCGCGCTGGCGCAGGCTGTGGGCGACATGGATTTGTTGTCGGCGCAGATGCTCGATGCCTCGCGTCTGGCGCTGCGCTCGGGCTTTCTCAAAGCCTATCTGGCGCTGACCGTGATTGCCGGTCTGGTGGCATGGTGGGTGGTGCTGGCGCACAAGAGCCGCCAGGTGGCGCAGGAAGAATCGAACCGGCA
>CAITXW010000069.1 GCA_903896425.1 uncultured beta proteobacterium
CCGGCACGATTTACGACTTTGTCTGGAACGAGTTCTGCGACTGGTACCTCGAAATCGCCAAGGTGCAGATTCAGACCGGTGACGAAGCGCAGCAACGCGGCACACGGCGCACGCTGATTCGCACGCTGGAAACCATTTTGCGTCTGGCGCACCCGGTGATTCCGTTCGTCACAGAAGAGCTGTGGCAAAAAGTGGCGCCTGTGGCAGGACGCGCGGGCGAATCGGTGTCGATCGCCGCCTACCCCGTCAGCCAGTCCGAGCGCATCGACGCCGACGCGATGGCGCAGGTCGGCAAGCTCAAACTGCTGGTCGATGCCTGCCGCAATCTGCGTGGCGAGATGAATGTGTCACCCGCGACCCGCTTGCCGCTGTTTGTGATCTCGGCGCAAGCCGAAGAAGCGGCGTTCCTGAAACGTTCGGCGCCTGTCTTGCAAGCACTGGCCAAACTGAGTGAAGTGCGCATTTTTGATGACGAAGCAAGTTGGTCCGCAGCAGCGCAGGCCGCACCGGTGGCCGTGGTGGGCGAGGCCCGCATCTGCCTGCACATGGAAATCGACGTTGCTGCAGAAAAGATTCGACTGGGCAAGGAAACCGCGCGTCTGGAAGGCGAGATCGTCAAGGCCGAAGGCAAACTCGGCAACGAAGCCTTCGTCGCCAAAGCCCCACCGGCAGTGATCGCACAAGAGCGCAAACGCGTGGCAGACTTTGTGGCGACGCTGGCGAAGCTCAAGGATCAGTTGGCGCGCCTGGGCTAGAAATGTAGCCCGTATGCAGCGCAGCGGAATACGGGGTTAACGTCCCGAGTTGCCCCCCGCATTACGCCTTCGGCTTCATACGGGCTACGCGCTCAAGACACCTGAAATTGCGCCGGTTACCGCCGCCGCAGCACGTGCGTGAACTCGGCGCCCACTGTCAACTGCTCCAGCAATTCATTGCCAGTCTGCTTGGCAAAGGCCTGAAAATCGCGCACCGAGCCGGCATCGGTTGCGAGCACGCGCAGAAGCTGGCCGCTCTGCATGTCAGACAGTGCCTTCTTGGCTTTCAGAATCGGCAACGGACAGTTCAGGCCGCGGGCGTCAAGCTCTTTGTCGATGTGCATCGGGGTTCCTTGAAATTGGCGCAATGTTAAAATCTTGTGGGACAGTCCGCCGTTACACGAAGTGAACAAGCCCTGTCCCCAACAGATAACCAGATGTTGGATGTCTCCGTCAACGCCGCCGCGCAAACTCAACAAATTCCGGCTCATGCCCGCGCGAGCGCAACCATTCGGCCAGCGCGTAGCCGGTGCCGGCCGGCCAGCACTTGACGTCGGCCAACTCCATCAGCCGGTAGTCCACCAGTTCCGGCGACAGTTGCACCTCGCCCTGACACACCGCGTGGTAGGCGATGATGACCTGGTTCATGCGCTGGAAATCGTAGACACCGATCAGATTGAGTTCGCTGGTGTCGAGATTGGTTTCTTCCTTGATCTCGCGGCGCATGCCATCCTGCGGCGTTTCGGCGGCCTCCATGAAGCCGGTGATCAGCGCAAACATCTTGCCCGGCCAGGCGGCGTTTTGTGCCAGCAGCACTTTGCCCTGGTATTCAATTACCGCCGCCAGCACGGGCGTCGGGTTGTTCCAATGCGTGTAGTCGCAGGCGCTGCAGCGCAAGCGCTCTTTGTCACCGCCGTCCTCGGTCAGCGTGACCAGACTCAGCGGCTCAGCGCATTGCGGGCAGAAACGAAAAGAGGTCTTCATGGCGTATCTTTCTGCGCGCGCATCAGGCCGGGAAGACGCCGGTCGAGAGGTAACGGTCGCCACGGTCGCAGACCACGAACACGATCGTCGCCTTGCTTTCGCGCTTGGCAATTTCCTGCGCCACCCAGCAAGCACCTGCGGCAGAGATGCCGGCAAAGATGCCCTCCTCGCGCGCCAGACGCCGACACATGTCTTCGGCTGTTTCCTGGCTGACGTAGAGCAGTTCATCGACATGCGCCGGGTTGTAGATCTTGGGGAGGTATTCCTGCGGCCACTTGCGGATGCCGGGAATGCGCGAACCATCGGTCGGCTGCACGCCGATGATCTTCACGGCCGGGTTCTTTTCCTTGAGGAATTGCGAAACACCGGTGATGGTGCCGGTGGTGCCCATGGCGCTGACAAAGTGCGTCACGTGCCCCTTGGTATCGGCCCAGATTTCGGGACCGGTGGTCTCGTAATGAATGCGCGGATTGTCGGCATTGGCAAACTGGTCGAGCACATGGCCCTTGCCATCTGCCTGCATGTGCAGCGCCAGATCGCGCGCGTATTCCATGCCACCGCTTTTCGGTGTGAGGATCAGTTCGGCGCCAAAGGCCTTCATGGTCTGGGCGCGTTCGATCGACAGGTCTTCCGGCATGATCAAAACCATGCGGTAGCCCTTGATTGCTGCGGCCATCGCCAGCGCAATGCCGGTGTTGCCCGAAGTCGCCTCGATCAAAGTGTCGCCCGGTTTGATTTCACCGCGCTCCTGGGCACGGCGGATCATTGACACCGCAGGCCGGTCTTTCACCGAGCCGGCCGGGTTGTTGCCTTCGAGCTTGCCCAGAATGACGTTGCCGCGCTGGGTGCATTCTTCGGCACCGATGCGCTGTAATCTGACAAGGGGGGTTTTTCCAATGGAATCTTCAATGCTGGGGTATTTCATACCCCACACTGTGCCATAATTCGCGCCTCACCTCATACCAGCCTCGGTGGTGGAATTGGTAGACGCGCTGGACTCAAAATCCTGTACCGAAAGGTGTGCCGGTTCGATTCCGGCCCGAGGCACCAAAACAAAGCCCGCACGCTTCCCGCGTGACGGGCTTTTTTCTTGTGTCGTATTCGGCACTGTTTCGGCAACATCAAAGGCGCAAGCAGAGGTGATTTAACGCGCCTCCTTGCCGCCTGATTTCGGGAGCCTTTGGTTAGCCTTGTGATGGGCCGGGTGCAATCCTGAAAACCAACCACAACAAAACAGAGGACGTATGAAAGTTCGATTCGACCATCTCTTTTATTTCGCGATCGCGCTGGTAGTCATTGCCAAAATTGGTCTCTGGCGGGTGAGTACAACGTTCCTGCTGTAGTGCGCTCGCTGCGTGCGGCCGGTTGCCTTTCGGCGCGCGTTGGCCGATTGCTCGGTGTCAGCAAGCGCGCCGTCAACCTGCCAAACCGCAAACCCGGCAACACCCGCGCTCTTGCCAGCCTGGTTCGATTCCGGCCCGAGGGCAGGACCCAACCCGTTGCCAACATTCAGCGCAGCATCGTGAATTTCGGCAGGGCAGCGGTAGCGGGTCTTCGTGACCGGCTGCTTCGTGGAAGCACACCGCTTTAGCAGCTACCATATGCATTAAAGGGCCGCCTTGCATCCTGGGAAATACGGCAGCATCAATCTTGGCAGCATATTCTTTTCTGCCTAC
>CAITXW010000070.1 GCA_903896425.1 uncultured beta proteobacterium
ACCACTTTGAGCCCGCAGGCCGCATGGCCCTTTCCGACTGCCGCCAAGCCCTGAACCTCTGAAACGGTTCGGCTATAAGCCCGGTGCCTGACGGCATCGGGCTTTTTTGTTTCTGATGCGCCAACAGGGGCTTTGTCGAAAGGTCGCTTTCCCGTCAAGGCGCGACTTCAGGGATAGTAGGCAAGCAAACGGTAACCCACAATGCGCTCTGCCATGCCTGCAGTCCTGACCGCCATGGTGAGTGACGTCGTCCACTCCGAGGTCGCTGGAAGGCTTTCTGTCTGACTGGAAAGTTCTGCAGCCAGGAAAACCCGGCGCAGCACCGGCTGATCGAGTGAATCCGTCAGCGTCAGTTCGAGAGCGGGTACGGCCAGCGCCATCGTCGCTGTGTTTTTGAGTGTGAAGTTCAGGCGATAGGTATCGGGTTTGATTTTGCTGAACGATGCGCCGTCAATCACGACCGCATCCTTTAGCCGCAAGGGTGACAGAGCACAATTCAACGGGCGGCACAGCGCCAGAAACAAGTTCTTCAAACCAGGCTGCAAAACCACGATCCGGTCGCGCTCGCGCAGCACTACTTGTCCAGCCATCCCGATTAGCAAGAGCAAACAAAACACCATCAACCCAACTCGGGTGAATGACTTGCGCCTCACGCTGGCGTGGTCGGATGTGATTACAAAGGAGGGGGGGCGCAATTCCGCAATCGATTGGCGATCCGGATCTTCAAGTTCGTTTGGGTCGATCTCAAACCGAGTCACTGGTCCCAGCGGCAGATCGCACCGGGGTTCATTGATCGGAACAGCAATCGGGCCTCCCGTGGCAGTCTCGTTTGCATTTTCCGCCGGTGCCGCGGGCAAAGACTGTGGCGAGGCGGGCCTGATGTCGTGAAGCGTTGCAACAGGCGAATCAGGAGGCAAGAGTTGAGACGAAGCATCAAATACTTCCCCGCACTGTCCGCAGCGAGCCCATCCTTCGGAAATCCTAAGTTGATCGGGTACCACCTTGAACAGGGTCTGGCATGCCGGGCAACGTGTGATCAGGCTCATGGGTGGCAAATTGTAGAGCCGTCCCCGAAAAACATCAGCGTGTCGCTGTCATCAGTATCCAGCCGTCCTCTTGGTCAGCCACCTTGAGTTGGCAGTAGGGTGCATAAGCATCTGTAAGCTCTTGCGCCTGACGCTCCAGAATGCCTGCCAGCACCAGTGAGCCACCTGGCGCAACACGCGAGCAAAGCAGTGGCGCCAGTACCTTCAAAGGCGTGGCGAGAATATTGGCCAGTACCGTCTGATAGACACCCATCGCAATTGCCGGCAAGCCCGTCTTGAGTGTTACCTGATTGGCCTGCGCGTTCAGTCCGGTCGATTGCACGGCAGCTTCATCGATGTCAACCGCGTCAATGTCGATGGCGCCGTACTTGGCCGCGCCGATGGCCAGAATTCCGGAGCCGCAACCGTAATCCAGAACCCTGCCCAAAGGATTACCACTGGCACCCGTTTGTGGATGGCCATGCTGCGCAACCCAGCGCAGGCACATCCGTGTTGTCGGATGCGTCCCGGTGCCAAACGCCAGCCCCGGGTCTAGCCGAATGATGACGCGTGCCTGCTTCGGTGGCTCGTGCCAGGTCGGCACGATCCAGAATTCCGGGGTGATCGCCACGGGCGTGAACTGGGATTGCGTCAGCCGCACCCAGTCCTGTTGCGCCAGTTCTTGCAGACCCAGCACACTGCAATCGGCAAAAAAATCCTGCGCCTGCAACAAGGCCAAGGCATCACGGGACAATGCCTCTGAGTCATACAGGGCCACGACCCGTGAACGCTGCCACCCAGCTTTCGGGGCTGGCATACCCGGTTCACCAAAGAGTGCCTGCTCGGCGTCGGTCTGGGCGTCAGCGTCCTCGACGCTGACACTCAGGGCATCGAGCGCTTCAAGTGCATCGCACAGGACTTCAACCCGACTCTCGGGGCACATCAGACTTAACTCAAACATGCAGGGCCTGACTCAGCGTTGATGGTGGCTCAGCCACTCTTCAAGGTAGTGGATATTCGTGCCGCCCGTCATGAACTTTGCGTCCACCAGCAACTCCCGGTGCAGCGGAATATTGCTACTAATGCCTTCAACCACGGTTTCGCTGAGGGCCGTGAGCATGCGGGCGAGTGCCTGCTCACGGGTGTCGCCATGCGCGATGATTTTTCCGATCATGGAATCGTAATGCGGCGGGACGAAGTAGTTGCTGTAGATATGCGAATCCACCCGAATTCCCGGCCCACCCGGCGCGTGCCACATGGTGATGCGACCCGGCGACGGAATACATTTGTACGGATCTTCCGCGTTCACACGGCATTCAATGGCATGCCCTCGAATCTGAATTTGACGCTGCGTGAATGGCAACTTCTCACCCGCTGCCACCATAATTTGCGTCTTGACGATATCGACTCCGGTGATCATCTCGGTCACCGGGTGTTCCACCTGGACGCGGGTATTCATTTCAATGAAATAGAACTCGCCGTCCTCGTACAGGAACTCGAAAGTCCCGGCGCCCCGATAGCCGATTTTCTTGCAGGCTGCAACGCAACGCTCACCCAGGCGCTCTATCTGTTTGCGCGCAATACCAGGTGCCGGCGCCTCTTCGATAATTTTCTGGTGCCGACGCTGCATTGAGCAGTCGCGCTCGCCCAGATAGACCGCATTCTTGTACTTGTCAGCCAGTACCTGGATCTCGATATGGCGAGGATTCTGGAGAAACTTCTCCATGTACACAGCCGGATTACCAAAGGCACTGGCCGCTTCGGCCTTGGTCATGGACACGGCATTGATCAGCGCTGCCTCGGTATGCACTACACGCATGCCACGGCCGCCGCCGCCGCCAGCGGCCTTGATGATGACTGGGTACCCGACCGCCTTTGCAATCCGACGTACCTGCGCCGGATCATCCGGCAGTTCACCTTCCGAACCCGGAACGCAGGGAACGCCGGCCTTGATCATCGCCTGCTTGGCTGATACCTTGTCCCCCATGATGCGAATCGACTCGGGCGTCGGGCCAATAAACTGGAAACCGCTTTTTTCAACGCGCTCGGCAAAATCGGCGTTTTCGCTCAAAAAACCGTAGCCCGGATGAATCGCCTCCGCATCCGTCACCTCGGCTGCCGAAATAATGGCCGGCATGTTGAGATAACTCAGGGCGGACGCCGCCGGTCCAATGCAAACGGCCTCTTCGGCCAGTTTGACGTACTTGGCTTCCCGATCTGCCTCGGAATAGACCATAACAGCCTTGATGCCGAGTTCTCGGCAAGCGCGTTGGATTCTCAGCGCAATTTCGCCCCGATTGGCGACCAGGATTTTTTTGAACATAGATGCTAGGCGTTTGCGCTATTCGATAACGAAAAGGGGCTGCCCATACTCGACGGCCTGTCCATTGACACAGAGGACTTGTGTCACAACGCCGGCGCGGTCGGCCTCAATTTCGTTGAGGATCTTCATCGCCTCAATAATGCAAATGGTTTGACCAAGCTTGATGGTGTCGCCAATTTCAACAAATGACTTGGCTTCGGGCGAGGCGGCGCGGTAGAAGGTGCCGACCATGGGTGACTTGACTGTGTGGTTGACAGGCACTGGTTCCGCAACAACAAGCGGCTCGACCGATGCCGGGGCTTGCATCGGCGCCGCCATGGCGACCGGCGCGGCGGCTGTCACATACTGATGCGTCACCGCAGTTCCACCCTTGACGATGCGAATTTTGCCTTCTGCTTCGGTTATTTCCAGTTCCGAAACATTCGAGTCCGACACCAGGTCAATTAATGTCTTGAGTTTTCTTAGATCCATGAGGCCTCCAGCGATTTCCAACAACAGGCGGCTAATTTACCTCAATTTTTAACAAACTGTCGTTATCTTTTCTTATTTTGCACAAATAAACTCTAATTCGGACATTTGTCGGGCACGAAAACCTTCACTCGTCTGCGCTTGAAACAAAGCCCGACACCCGATCAAGGTCAGCTCGGATTCAGCCAAGCCTGCAATTCGGTGGCTGTCAATTGCCCCATTTTACGATGAAGGACAGACCCGTCGACCCCAAAGGCCACGGTAAACGGCAGCACACCAGTCAGATTTCCCAGCGCCCGACTGCTTTCCATGCCTGAAATTCCGGCCAGTGCAACAGGAAATGCAACTGGCGCCTGCTTCAGGAAGCGTTTGACAGGTTCAACGCCATCAACAGCCAAACCAAGAAATTGCCAACTTTTAGATGAGTTTTCATTATAAAAGCGGCTTAATAATGGAAGTTCGTCGACACAGGGCGGGCACCAGGTGGCCCAGAAATTCAGCAGCAGCGGTTTGCCATGTAGATCGCGCATCTGTAGCAAGGCGCCCTCTGGCGTTGAAAAAGAAAGTTTCCAAAACGCGGAATCAATCGTTAACGCGCTTTGGCGCGCCCGGTTGCTTTGCCACGCCACACCCAAACCTGTTAGTGCCGCCGCGCCGGCCATTGCGCCCGTCAGCCAGCGCCGTCGCCGCCAGCCGGACAAAGGTGCGTCGATCGGTTTTTGGATTGATTCACTCATAAGTGTTGATCATGCAACAAACGCGTAAGCGCCGCCATATCACCGCGCGGTGCCCGTCCTTTGGCATCAGGTCGAAGCGCGCCGCGTACGTCATCGTGGTCGAAAATCATCAGATGCACTGCCGCCATGTCATTGAAGTCGGGACAGAAGGCATTCAGGCTCAAGGCCTCGACCGGTTTGCCATGGAACCCTGTCATGGTGTGCGCCACGTATTTCACCCCATGGTCGATCAAGGCGATCTCGGCTGATTTGCAGTCATCGCAAAACAATTGAATGTATATCTCTGAAAGCCGCGTAGCGCTGCCGTGCCAGACAGACCCACCCAGGTGCGGCCGAAATATCGCCATGCGTTGCATCCAGAGCAGAGCCAGTCGGCGCAAAGCCAGTAACTCACGAGGCTGCGTTTCAGCGCAAAAAAGAGCGATGTACTCGAGCACGGCCTCCTCGACCGCGTCGTTGTCCGGCAGAGCCGTGCGAGCGGGCAGTTCAAGTTGCCGGACGGCGCGGCGTTTGGCTGCTCCATAGTCGAGACCTTCCTCAACCACGAGCCGCGCAGCCGTCATCGCAATTTCCGTTTTCAGGATTTCCATCATCTCATTTTGCCTGCCATTGGTCGCCAACGGCCGACCTAAAATCCGCTCATGCATATTCACATTCTCGGTATTTGCGGAACATTCATGGGTGGTTTGGCGGCCTTGGCGCGCGAAGCCGGCCACCGGGTCACCGGTTGCGACAGCGGCGTCTACCCGCCCATGAGCGATCAGTTGCGCGCACTCGGCATCGACTTGATCGAGGGTTTTGCTGCTGACCAGCTGGCACTACAGCCCGATATGTTTGTGGTCGGTAATGTGGTCAGCCGTGCCCGCTTGAGCGATGGCAGTGCAAAGTTTCCCCTGATCGAAGCGATCCTGGACGCTGGTCTGCCCTATACCAGCGGCCCGCAGTGGTTGGCCGAGCATGTGCTGCAGGGCCGGCACGTAATTGCGGTTGCCGGCACCCACGGCAAGACCACAACCACCGCCATGGTGGCTTGGATACTGGAGTGCGCCGGTTTGCAACCCGGCTTTCTGATTGGTGGCGTGCCGCAGAACTTCGGCGTGTCGGCGCGACTGGGTGAGCAGTCGGTCTTTGTGATTGAAGCGGACGAATATGACACGGCATTCTTCGACAAGCGCAGCAAGTTCGTGCACTACCGGCCGCGAACCGCCGTCCTGAACAACCTGGAATTCGATCACGCTGACATCTTCGACGATCTGGCGGCCATCGAACGCCAGTTCCACCACCTCATTCGCACGGTTCCGGGCACAGGCGCGCATGGCTCCGGACGTGTGATCGTCAACGGCCTGGAAGAAAGCTTGGCGCGCGTGCTGCATGCCGGTTGCTGGAGCGAGGTCTGCAGCTTCGGTGCGGCGGTCAGCGATTTCACCGCAATCGGCGAAGCCGACAACTTTGATGTCATGTACCAGGGACGCCAAGCAGGGCATGTGACATGGGCGTTGAGCGGTGTGCACAACCAGCTCAATGCGCTGGCAGCCATTGCCAGCGCGCAGCATGTGGGCGTGTCACCCGAGACGGCCGCAGCGGCCCTGAGTCGTTTCGAGAACGTGAAGCGGCGCATGGAAGTGCGGGGCCACGTGAAACGCCCGGATGGCGACATCACGGTTTACGACGACTTTGCCCACCACCCGACCGCCATTCGGACAACGGTCGACGGACTGCGCCGCAAGATCGGGCCAAACCAGCGCATTCTGGCGGTCTTCGAGCCGCGTTCCAACACCATGAAGCTTGGCACCATGAAGGCGCAACTGCCATGGAGCCTGGAAGGCGCCGACCTGGCGTTTTGCCACAGCGGCGGCCTGGGCTGGGATGCGTACGCCGCACTGGCGGGCATGGGCGACAAAGCCCGGGTTGCCGACAGCATTGACTTGCTGATAGCCCAGGTAATGTCTGTGGCACAGGGCGGCGATCACATCCTGTGCATGAGCAATGGTGGTTTTGGCGGTGTTCACCTCAAACTACTGCAAGCATTGCAAGCCCCGTAAGGCTTGCCACAAGACCCACTGAACTTCGGCTTTGAAACCCGTCTCAGGCTTTGGCTGCGCGGCGGGCCCGACGCGTTGCAACTGCCCCCGACAGAACATCCAGCGCCTGCAAGGAATCGTCCCAGCCCAGGCAAGCATCGGTGATGCTCTTGCCATATTCCAG
>CAITXW010000071.1 GCA_903896425.1 uncultured beta proteobacterium
AGTGCAGGGCAACGGTACCTATGAAGCCGCACTGCCGCTGTTTGGCGGCCTCAACATCTGGAAAGCCTGCCCGCGCATCATCGAGGTGCTGGGCGAATCCGACCGGCTGTTTGCCACGTCCACCATCACCCACAGCTACCCGCATTGCTGGCGCCACAAGACGCCGGTGATCTACCGCGCCGCAGCCCAGTGGTTCATCCGCATGGACGAGGGCGAGGGTGTGTTCACAAAAGACAAGGCACCCAAATCGCTGCGCAAGATTGCACTCGACGCGATCGAGCAAACCTCCTTCTACCCGGAAAACGGCAAGGTCCGTTTGCGCGACATGATCGCCGGTCGCCCCGACTGGTGCATCAGCCGCCAGCGCAGCTGGGGCGTGCCCTTGCCCTTCTTCCTGCACAAGGACAGCGGAGAGCTGCATCCGCGCACGATGGAGATCCTCGACATCGCCGCCGACATGGTGCAACAAGGCGGCATCGAAGCCTGGAGCAAGGCCAGCACCGAGTCCATCCTGGGCGCACAGGACGCCGCGCACTACACCAAGAGCAGCGACATTCTGGAAGTCTGGTTCGACTCCGGCACCACGCACACCACGGTGCTCAAAGGCTCGCACGCCGGTTGCGGCCACGATGAAGGTTGCGAGGCTGATCTGTACCTCGAAGGCCACGACCAGCACCGCGGCTGGTTCCACTCCTCGCTGCTGACAGCCTGCGCCATGTACGGCCGCGCGCCCTACAAGGGCATCCTGACGCACGGCTTCACCGTCGACAGCAAGGGCCACAAGATGAGCAAGAGCGCCGGCAACGGCGTTGATCCGCAGGAGACTTCGAAGAAACTCGGCGCCGAAATCATCCGCCTGTGGGTCGCGGCCAGCGACTACTCGGGCGACATCGCCGGCGACGACAAGATCCTGGCGCGCGTGGTTGACACCTACCGGCGCGTGCGCAACACGCTCAAGTTTTTGCTTGCCAATGTCAGCGACTTCGACCCGACGCTGGACTGCGTCGCGCCGGAGCAGTTGCTCGAGATCGACCGCTACGCGCTGAGCCGCGCCGCGCAATTGCAGGCCGACATCCTGGCGCATTACGAGGTCTATGAATTCCACCCGGTGGTGGCCAAGCTGCAAATTTATTGCTCGGAAGACCTGGGCTCGTTCTACCTCGACATCCTGAAAGACCGGCTCTACACAACAGCACCCGATTCGCTGGCGCGGCGCAGCGCGCAGACCGCTCTCTGGCAGATTACGCAAGCGATGCTGCGCTGGATGGCGCCGTTCCTGAGCTTCACGGCCGAAGAGGCTTGGGCCGTGCTCGGCGCAGCGGACAAGACGCCGGCGACCACACGCCAGTCAATCTTCATGGACGTTTACGTGCAGTTGCCGGTAGCGGACGAGTCTTTGCTCGCCAAGTGGAGCCGCATCCGCGAGATCCGCGACGCCGTCAACAAGGAGATCGAAACGCTGCGCGCGCAGGGCCAGGTCGGCTCCTCGCTGCAGGCCAAGGTCACGCTAACCGTCAAGCCGGAAGACCACGCATTGCTCAGCAGCCTGGGTGAGGACCTGAAGTTTGTCTTCATCACCTCAGCCATCGATCTGGTCGCAGGCGAATCGCTGTCGATCGCGGCAGCCGCCTCAACCGCCGTCAAGTGCGAACGCTGCTGGCACTACCGCGACGACGTTGGCAGCGACGCCGCGCACCCGGGTCTGTGTGGTCGTTGCACCAGCAACCTGTTTGGCGCTGGCGAAACGAGGAGCTTTGCCTGATGGCACGCAAATCCGGCTCTGGCGGCATGCTGCAATGGCTGGGACTGGCCTTCGTCATCCTGCTGATCGACCAGTTCACCAAGGTGCTGATCGTGGGCTTTTACCAGCTCGGTGACAGCACAACGGTAACCAGCTTCTTCAACGTCGTGCGCGTGCACAACAGCGGCGCAGCGTTTTCGTTCCTGGCCGGCTCCTCGGGCTGGCAGCGCTGGTTCTTCACCGTCATCGGCGTGCTGGCGGCTTACGTGATCCTGTGGCTGCTCAAATCGCACAGCGGGCAAAAACTGTTTGCGCTGGCGCTGGCCTGCATCCTGGGCGGCGCCATCGGCAATGTGATCGACCGCCTGCTCTACGGCTACGTCGTCGATTTC
>CAITXW010000072.1 GCA_903896425.1 uncultured beta proteobacterium
CACGTCCGCGTGGCGCCAGTCTGGAACTCGACAAGGCCGCCGAAGTGGAGTTGATCAACGACCCGAAGGAGCGCGCCGAGCACGTGATGCTGATCGACCTGGCGCGCAACGACATCGGTCGCATCGCAAAAATTGGCAGTGTGAAGGTAACGGAGGCTTTCAGCGTCGAGCGTTACAGCCACGTCATGCACATCGTGAGCAATGTCGAGGGCACGCTCAATGACGGCATGACCAGCATGGACGTGCTGCGGGCAACCTTCCCGGCCGGCACCCTGACTGGTGCGCCCAAGGTGCACGCAATGGAACTGATTGACCAACTCGAGCCCAGCAAGCGCGGCCTCTATGGCGGTGCCTGCGGCTATTTGAGTTACGCCGGCGACATGGACGTGGCGATTGCCATCCGCACCGGCATCATCAAGGACCAAACCCTGTACGTGCAGGCGGCAGCCGGCGTGGTGGCCGACTCGGTGCCGGAACTGGAGTGGAAGGAAACCGAAGCCAAGGCGCGTGCCTTGTTGCGCGCCAGCGAACTGGTCGAGGAGGGTCTGGAATGAGTACCGCCGCCATTCGCTTGTTGATGATCGACAACTACGACAGTTTCACCTACAACATCGTGCAGTACCTGGGCGAGCTTGGGGCCGAGGTCGAGGTGGTTCGCAATGATGAAATCACACTTGACGAGATCGATGCGCGACTCAAGTCGGGACGGCTCGACCGGCTCGTGATTTCGCCGGGGCCTTGCTCGCCGGCCGAGGCCGGCATTTCGGTTGCTGCCATTCAGCACTGCGCCGGCAAGCTGCCAATTTTGGGCGTCTGTCTCGGGCATCAGGCAATTGGTGCCGCCTTTGGTGGAAAAATTGTGCGGGCACAACAACTGATGCACGGCAAGACCAGCGTCATCCGCACCACGCAGGAGGGCGTGTTTGCTGCTCTGCCCGAGCAGTTCACCGTCAACCGCTACCACTCGCTGGCCATCGAGCGTGCGACTTGCCCGTCGTGCCTGAAGATAACAGCCTGGACCGAGGACGGCGAGATCATGGGTGTTAAACACGCCACGCTCGATATCGAAGGCGTGCAGTTTCATCCCGAAAGCATCCTGACCGAGCACGGTCACGCCATGCTGAAAAATTTCCTGAATCGGCCAACGCCATGATGCAAAAGGGCAGCCTGCAAACTGGCCACGAATGGGAGTAGAGAGTCGTGTTCAGTGGTATTGACAACCTGGGCTTGTTCATCGTGGCGGGCGTTTTGCTGAATCTGACGCCCGGGCCTGACGTGCTTTACATCATGAGCCACGCGCTCAAAAGCGGCTGGCGCGCTGGGTCCATGGCGGCCCTGGGTATCACGGCAGGCTGTTTTGTGCACGCTGGTGCTGCGGCGCTTGGCGTCAGTGCGTTGCTGGCGGCCTCCAGCACGGCTTTTTCCATTCTGAAGTGGCTGGGTGCTGCTTACCTGGTGTACGTTGGTTGGACGATGCTGGGTTTGCACAGCGGGCATCAACCAGTGGCACGGGCCCAATCTGAGGCGCAGACTGGCGCCGGGCAGCAACTGGGCAGGGTGTTCATGAAGGGTTTCTGGACCAATGTGCTCAATCCCAAGGTGGCACTGTTCTTTCTCGCTTTTTTGCCGCAGTTCATTGCGCCAAGTGCACCCAACAAAAGTTTGAGTTTTATGTTGCTGGGCCTCGTCTTTAATTTCAACAGCCTGTGGGTTAACCTGGCTTATGCCGGGGTGGGTGCCGTCCTGTCGCAGCAGTTTGCAGCGCTACAGCACGGGATGCGCTGGCTGGAGCGCGGTGCCGGCGCGATGTTCATCGGCTTTGGCCTGAAGCTGGCCCTGACCGACAATCCTTCCAATTGAAAAGAACCCCATCATGTCAAACACCTTCAAAATTACCCCGCAGGAAGCTTTGCTGCGCACCATCGAGCACCGCGAGATATTCCACGACGAAATGCTTCACATCGTGCGCGAGATCATGAGCGGCGCCTGGTCGCCGGTAATGATCGCCGCCTTCATCACGGGCCTTCGCGTGAAGAAGGAAACGATCGGCGAAATCACTGCGGCGGCGCAGGTGATGCGTGAGTTTTCGACCAAGGTCCATGTCAGCAACAAGACGCATCTGGTCGATATCGTGGGCACCGGTGGTGACGGCTCCAATACTTTCAATATTTCCACCTGTTCCATGTTCGTGGCGGCTGCCGCTGGCGCCCGGGTCAGCAAGCATGGTGGGCGCGGTGTCAGCAGCAAGAGCGGCAGCGCCGATGTGATGGAGTCGCTTGGCATCAACATCAACCTGCCGCCAGCGGCCATTGCCCAGTGCATCGAGCAGGTGGGTGTGGGTTTCATGTTTGCGCCCAATCACCATCCGGCCATGAAGAATGTTGCGCCGGTGCGCAAGGAGATGGGCATCAAGACCATCTTCAATCTGCTCGGGCCGCTGACCAATCCGGCTGACGCACCGAATATTCTGATGGGCGTTTTTCACCCGGACCTGGTTGGGATTCAGGTGCGCGCGCTGCAGCGTCTGGGCGCCGAGCACGCAGTGGTGGTCTATGGCAAGGACGGCATGGATGAGGTCAGTCTGGGCGCGGCCACGTTGGTGGGTGAACTCAAAAACGGCGAAATCACCGAATACGAAATT
Organism: uncultured beta proteobacterium; assembly: GCA_903896425.1. Taxonomy (GTDB): domain Bacteria; phylum Pseudomonadota; class Gammaproteobacteria; order Burkholderiales; family Burkholderiaceae_C; genus Rhodoferax. The sequence goes on from CAITXW010000072.1 coordinate 2,642, forward strand.
CACCCGGAAGATTTCTCCATGGTGATGGCCAGCAACCGCGCGCTCAGGGTGGAGACGGCCGAGCAGTCCAAAGCCATGTTGCTCGGCGTGCTGGAGAATCAGGCCGGCGCGGCCAAGGACATCGTGATCCTCAATGCCGGTGTTGCGCTGTACGCAGCCAATGTGGCTGATTCGATGCGCGCCGGGTTACAACTGGCGCGCGAAGCGATTGAATCTGGCGCGGCAAAAGCCAAGTTGGCGCAGCTGGTTTTACTCTCGCAACAACTCAAAGGTGACGCCAAGTGAGCGATATTCTGGATCAGATCGTTGCAGTCAAGCGCCAGGAAATTGCCGCAGCAACGAAACGCAAGTCCCTGGTGGTGGTACGTGCCGATGCGCAATCGCGTGTGTTGACGCGCGATTTCGTGGGTGCCATGCGCGCCAAAATTGCTGTCGGTCGGGCCGCCGTGATTGCGGAGATCAAGAAGGCCAGCCCGTCCAAAGGCGTGCTACGTGCCGATTTCATAGCCGCCGACATTGCGCAGAGTTATGCCGAGCATGGAGCGGCTTGTCTTTCGGTACTGACCGATGTGCAGTTTTTTCAGGGTTGCGCCGACTATCTCAAACAGGCGCGGGCATCCTGCCAGTTGCCGGTGTTGCGCAAGGATTTCATCGTTGACGCCTACCAGGTGTACGAGTCGCGCGCCATGGGGGCCGATGCCGTTTTGCTGATTGCCGCCTGCCTGGATGATGCGCAAATGAAAGATTTCGAGGCGATCGCCCACAGCCTGGACATGGCGGTGCTGGTGGAGGTGCACGATGCGCCTGAGTTGGCGCGCGCCCTGCAACTCAAGACGCCGCTGATCGGCGTCAACAACCGCAACCTCAAGACTTTTGAGGTGTCACTGGAGACCACGCTGACCCTGATGCGCGATGTGCCAGCCGACCGTCTGTTGGTGTGCGAGAGCGGCATCCACAGTCGCGATGACGTGTTGCGACTCGGTGCCGCAGGCGTCAATGCCTTCCTGGTCGGTGAGGCTTTTATGCGCGCCGCGGATCCAGGCGAGGCCTTGGCGACGCTCTTTGCCATGCCGGATGTGCGCTGACCTTATCAGCGCGCCGCAACTGAGCGATTGGGCGCCGCAGCGCTGGCCGGTGGCGGATGACTGGCGCCCGGTGTTGGATTTATTTTGGAACAGTGAAGCTGGTGAGGCCTTGGGGCGGTTCCTGCGCGCGCGGCTCGCTGATGGCGCCATTGTTTACCCGCCGCAGCCACTTCGGGCACTGGCAGTGACGCCCCTGTCGCAAGTCCAGATTGTCATTTTGGGACAGGACCCCTATCACGGGCCAGGGCAGGCTGAAGGTTTGGCCTTTTCTGTCGCTCCCGGTGTGAAACCGCCGCCCTCTCTGCGCAATATCTTCAAGGAGGTAGCGCGCGAAGGCCTGGCTGGACAAGCGCAACGGCGGTTGCCCGATGATGGCTCATTGCTAAGCTGGGCAGAGCAGGGGGTCTTATTGCTCAACACCAGTCTGACCGTCGAAGCCGGCGAGCCCGGCAGTCATGCACAGCGTGGTTGGGAAGTGCTCACTGACAAAATAATCCAAGCAGTAGCAGCAAAGCAGACGCCGGTCGTGTTCATGCTCTGGGGTGCTCATGCGCAGGCGAAGGACGGATTGATTGCATCGCGCGCCTCATTTGCCGGTGCGAATCGGAAGTCGCATCTGATGCTCAAGGCCAATCATCCATCGCCGCTGTCGGCCTTGCGAGCGCCACTGCCGTTTATCGGTTGTGATCATTTCCGCTTGGCAAACACGTTTTTGTTGCAGCACGGCGCCAGTGCCATCAACTGGTAGCGGCAAACTTGCAATGTTGTCGGGGTCATTCCGGCAGTTTTCGTGGCATAATCCACGGTTCACCAAGGAGAGGTGGCCGAGTGGTTAATGGCAGCAGACTGTAAATCTGCCCTCTTACGAGTACGATGGTTCGAATCCATCCCTCTCCACCAGTGTATTGAATTGAGAGTTGACGCATGAGCGGGCCATGGGGCATGTTGGGGTTGACTGGTTCAGCTTCGATGCGGGAGTAGTTCAATGGTAGAACCCTAGCCTTCCAAGCTAATGACGCGGGTTCGATTCCCGTCTCCCGCTCCA
>CAITXW010000073.1 GCA_903896425.1 uncultured beta proteobacterium
GCGCTGATGAGTTCGCCACCGAACTTCTTCACGCCAAGCATTTTGGGCATCGAATCGCGCCCGTTTCGCGTAGAGCCGCCGCCTTTTTTCTGTGCCATGACTCTTGCCCCTTATGCAGAAATCACACCAACCAACAGTTCTGTGAACTGCTGACGATGTCCCTGACGTTTTTGGTAATGCTTGCGACGGCGCATCTTGAAAATGCTGACCTTGTCGTGTTTGCCGTGTGCCACGACCGTGACACTCACCGTTGCGCCGGACACCAAGGGTGTGCCAACCTTGAGTTCTGCGCCGTTTCCGACTGCCAAAACCTGATCGAACACAATCTCTTGGCCTACGTCCGCAGCAATCTGTTCTACTTTAATTTTTTCGCCAGCAGCAACCCGATATTGCTTGCCACCGGTTTTTATGACCGCGTACATGTTGACCTCTTGAATTAAGCTCTGCAAACGAATTTTCACAGAGCCCGGTACTATAACACAGCGCTCTATTTCGAGCCTTTTGCAGCATACGGCCGCAATCGGACCCGCTGTGCTTTCTATAATCCCGACATACAACCGGTCATTTGTCTTGCAAGTCAATCCATCCAGCCCCGCTCCAAGCTTGTCCATCATCGCGCAGGATATGCGCGCCATGGACGAGGTCATTGCCCACCGTCTCGACTCTAGCGTGCCCTTGATCGGCCAGGTTTCGCGCTACATCATCGCCGCCGGCGGCAAGCGCCTGCGACCGGCGCTGCTGCTGCTGACCTGCGGCGCCTTGGGCTATGTTGGCGAGCAGCGATTTAATCTGGCCGCCGTGGTGGAATTCATCCATACCGCCACGCTCTTGCACGACGACGTGGTGGACGACTCCGCCCTGCGCCGCGGCAATGCAACGGCCAACGAAACATTTGGCAATCCAGCCAGCGTGCTGGTCGGTGACTTCCTGTACTCCCGGTCCTTCCAGATGATGGTAGACGCGCAGAACATGCGGGTCATGCAGGTGCTGGCCGATGCCACCAACGTCATCGCAGAAGGCGAAGTGATGCAGTTGATGAACATGCATAACGCCGAACTCGACGAGGCCGGCTACCTCCAGGTCATCCGCTCCAAGACGGCAAAACTGTTTGAAGCCAGCGCCCGGGTCGGCGCCATTCTGGCCGAGAGCACGCCAGAAACCGAAACCATTTGCGCTGATTACGGACAAGCGCTGGGCACCGCCTTTCAAGTTATCGATGACGTACTGGACTACACCGGCGAAGCTGCGATCATGGGGAAGAACCTGGGTGATGACCTGCGCGAAGGCAAAGCGACGCTACCCTTGATCGCCGCCATGCAAAGGGGCACGCCCGAGCAGCGTCAGTTTGTCAAGACTGCAATCGAATCCGGAAATGTTGCAATGCTCGACCAGGTTGTCGAAATCGTCAGAGACACCGGCGCCCTGGATGTGGCCCGACTCGCAGCCTCGCAGGAGGCGCAACGTGCCGTCGCTGCGGCACGGCGCTTGCCAAGCGGTCCACACACCGAGTGTTTGATACAATTGGCCTCACAGTTGCTCGACCGCCAGTCCTGAATCGGACGAAGCGCAGCAAATCAAATTTCGGAATGTGGCGCAGCCTGGTAGCGCACTTCGTTCGGGACGAAGGGGTCGGAGGTTCGAATCCTCTCATTCCGACCAATAGGTCAGATAAAGGCCGCTAACGACATACAGTTAGCGGCCTTTTTCATTGGGGAATCGCTCGGTTACACTGCAACGGTGTACATAGACCGATATTGACTGCCAACACAAGACCGGGGAACAAACCGGGGAATGATTCCGATTTTTCGAGAAATTCCGAATTGTGTTCCCCGGTTTACCCCGGTTCTCCAATAGGAAATGCAATGTTGACCGACGCCCAATGCAGAAACGCCAGTTGCCCCGCAGACAAGAACCGCCATCGCCTGACCGACGCGAATGGGCTTTATCTGGAAATTAGCCCGGCCGGGTCAAGACGCTGGTTTTGGAAAACCTACACCCTAGGAAAAGAAGGTCGCATGGCGCTGGGAAGTTATCCGGCAGTGACTTTGACGGCGGCGCGCAAGGCAAGGGATGCAGCAAAGCTGCAAAAGTCCGAGGGAGTAGACCCGGTGCAAGCACGCAAGATAGAAAAGCTCAAGGCCCTGACACCAACGGGCGACACATTCAAAGCAACGGCAGAAGAGTGGTACGAGCTCAAGCTCGATAGTTGGAGCAGTCACTACGCCATCCGCGAAAAACGCAATCTCGAAAAGGATCTGTTCCCATTTCTCGGGGCACGACGTATCGGAGACGTTGAGGCCATCGAATTACTTGCCACGATACGCCGAGTTGAGGAACGTGGCGCTTTAGACGTGGCACACCGGGTAC
>CAITXW010000074.1 GCA_903896425.1 uncultured beta proteobacterium
ATTTGCGGATTTCGTGCTTGGTGGCCTCGATCACGCGGTCGCGGTTCTTGCCTTCGATGTCTAATAGGAACAGTTTCTTCATTGCTGCAATTATGCGTTGCTCCTTCATCGGCGCCGGTTTTTTCCTTAGATAGCGATCATCCATGCCATTTTCATCTTTCGGTTTGTCACCGGCCCTGCTGCTTGGTGTGGCCGACAAGGCCTATCAGGCGCCAACGCCGATTCAATTGGCCGCGCTTCCTGCCGCTTTGCAAGGCCACGACGTGTTGGCCAGCGCGCAAACTGGTTCCGGCAAGACCGTGGCTTTCGCCCTGCCCTTGCTGCAGCGCTTGGAACAGCTTGCGCCCGGCACGCCGCGACTGCTGCGTGCCCTGGTCCTGGTGCCAACGCGCGAACTCGCGGCCCAGGTTGGTGAGGAAATCCGCAGCCTGGGTGCGCACTTGTCGCCGCCCTTGAAAGTCTCGATCGTGTTTGGCGGTGTCTCCATCAATCCGCAGATGTTGCGCTTGCGCGGCGGCACCGACATCATGGTGGCGACACCGGGTCGGCTGATTGATCTGGTCGAGCACAACGCACTTGCGCTCTCGAACGTTGCGCTGCTGGTGCTCGATGAAGCGGATCGGTTGTTTGACTTGGGCTTTGCCGAAGAGCTCTCGCGCATCCTGGCCTTGCTGCCGGCGCAGCGCCAGAACCTCTTTTTCTCGGCTACTTTTCCGCCTGTGGTGCAGACCTTGGCGCAGACGCTGTTGCGCGACCCGGTTCGCGTCACGATTGAGTCCGTGCCCGAGACTGCGCCCGACATCGTGCAGCGTGCCATCGAGGTGGACGTGGGGCGACGCACGCAGTTGCTGCTGCACCTGATCAAGCAAAACCACTGGAGCCGGGTGCTGGTGTTTGTCGCAACCAAGCACGCGGCCGAGATGGTGGCCGACAAGCTGCGCAAAGGTCGCATCAACGCCGAACCCTTTCACGGCAACCTGAGCCAGGGCAAGCGTACCCAGGTGCTGGCGGACTTCAAGGCCTCACGTTTGAAGGTGGTGATTGCCACCGATGTGGCGGCGCGCGGCCTTGACATTGCCGAGTTGCCGGTGGTGGTCAATTACGACCTGCCACGCTCGGCGCTGGACTACACGCACCGCATCGGCCGCACCGGGCGCGCTGGCCAGAGCGGTATCGCCGTGAGTTTCGTCAGCGCCGAGAGCGAGGCACATTTGCGTCTGATCGAGAAAAACCACAATCTGAAGTTGCCGCGTGAGCAGGTCGATGGCTACGAGCCAACGTCAGGCGCGGCGCAGGTGAGGGGCCTGCCCGAGAGCCCCGCCAACGGTGGCATCAAGGGCCGGCGCCCGAGCAAGAAAGACAAACTGCGCGCTGTTGCCGCGGCACTTCAGACACGCAGGTGACGCGGTTTTACCCGCAAGTGGCGGCTAACCCTGTTTACGAAGCGGAAACAGCCGGCAGATATACTCGCGCCCACTACTTACAGGAGTTTTCATGAGGTTTTTATCCATCGCACTGGCCGCAGTCATTGCTACTTTTGGTCTGGTCTCTTTCAATGCCACGGCTGCAGATGCCGCCGTCAAGACCGTTGCCGCGGTTTACAAAGACAAGGCAGCCCTGACCGGCAAGACCATCAGCGCCAGCGGCAAGGTGGTCAAGGTCAACAACGGCATCATGGGGCGCAACTTTGTGCACGTGCAGGACGGCACGGGCGATGCCAAGGCCGGAACCAACAACCTGGTCGTGACCAGCAAGCAAACCGCAGCCGTCGGTGACAAGGTCACGATCTCCGGCGTGGTGGTGGTGAACCGCGACTTCGGCAGCGGTTATTCCTATCCCCTGTTGATCGAAGAAGCGACTGTCACCGTCAAGAAATAAGGGTTCGCGGCTACAACAGCCGCACCTTGACGCTCTTGCCTTTGACGCTTCCCGCGTTGAGCTTTTGCATGGCCTGCAGCGCAATATCGCGCTGTACGGCAACGAAAGTGGTGAACTCGGTCACCACAATTTTCCCGATCTGCTCGCGTCTGTAGCCGGCGTCGGCCGTCAGCGCGCCCAGCACATCGCCAGGGCGAATTTTCTCCTTGCGGCCACCCAGAATCTGCAGCGTCACCATCGGTGGTAGCAGCGGCCCCACACCCTGCGGCGTGAGTTCGCTCAAGGGGTGCCAGACTGATTCATGGCTCTGGTACTGCTCAATTTTCCCGACCGATCCCATCTCGCTCATGCTGGCCAGACTCAGTGCCAGGCCCGATTCGCCAGCGCGTCCGGTGCGTCCGATGCGGTGGATGTGCACCTCGGGGTCGGGCGTGATGTCAACGTTGATCACGGCTTCGAGCTGCGTGATGTCCAGACCGCGTGAGGCGACGTCGGTCGCCACCAGTACCGAGCAGCTGCGGTTCGAGAAACGCGCCAGCACCTGGTCGCGTTCGCGTTGTTCCAGTTCGCCATAGAGGGCCAGCGCGCTAAAGCCCTGCGCTTGCAGGTAGGACGTCAATTCCTTGCAGCGCAGCTTGGTATTGCAGAACGCCAAAGTACTTGCCGGGCGGAAGTGGTTGAGCAACAGGGCCAC
>CAITXW010000075.1 GCA_903896425.1 uncultured beta proteobacterium
AGCACGGCCAACAATGTCTTGATGGTGGGGTTACCCCGTGGCGACAGGGCGCGGTAGAGGCTTTCACGCGGCATGCCGGCCTTTTCTGCCACGGTTGCCATGCCCTGTGCTTCGGCAATGTGGCGTAGCGCAGCCAACAGCGCATGCTGTCCACCGGGCAGGTTGGCTTCTTCAAGGGCAGCGGCCAGATAGAGGTCCGCCATTTCCGGGTCTGCCTTGAGCATATCCACCACGGTTTCGTCGTGCGGTTGCGATGCTTTCATTTTCCGTTGCTCCTTTTCCAGTCGTTCCAATAACCCACGGCTGTGTCAATGTCGGCCTCCCCTCAGCCACGGGCTTGCAGTCGCCAAAATTGCCAGCCGCCATGCGGCTTACGCGTACCAGAACCCGCGCCTTGGCATGTCGGTCTGCCAAGTTGGCAAGCCAGTCCGCATAAGGTTTGGTTAGTGCAACATCCTTTCTGTAATTTCCCCGAGCAGTGAAACCGACGAGTTGGCCGGTTTCTGGTTTTGGGATTTTTAAAATCAGGCCCCTGCCAGGCCGCCGGAGGCATCCCCCGGCAGTCTCATGCTTGCCTTGACCATCCAGAAAGAATCTATCATGGCCCAAAGAACCAATCTCGAAGACGTTTCCCAGCCATTGCACGATGCCTATGCCTGCCTACTTGCCAACGGTCTTGATGGTGCGGGCGAAGCGCTGCGCATTCTCGTCAACGAAGCCTCGCGCATTGAGCGCGCGCAGCATCTGCAGGCCATGCCCTACGAGCGCAGCGCCCAGCGTGTTGACCAAGCCAATGGCTACAAGTCCAAGACCATGCTTACCCGCATGGGCGAAATCACCTTTGAGGTCCCGCAGGTGAGAACCGCAGGCTTCTACCCCAGCGCGCTGGAACGCGGCAGCCGATCAGAGCAATCGGTGAACCTGGCGCTGGCCGAGATGTACGTGCAAGGCGTGTCGACTCGTAAGGTAATCGAGGTCCTGCAAAAGCTCGTCGGCCCCGAGGTCAGCATCTCATCGACCCAGATCAGCCGCTGCACGCAAAAGCTCGACGAGGGCCTGGACGCCTGGCGCAATCGTCCGCTGGAAGAAACGCCGTACCTGCTGCTGGATGCGCGCTACGAGCGCGTACGAGAAGCCGGCCAGGTGGTGGACTGCGCCGTGCTGGTCGCTGTGGGCGTCACCGCCAGCGGCCACCGGCGGGTGCTGGGTGTGTCGGTCGCCCTGTCCGAGGCAGAGGTGCATTGGCGAGCGTTTTTGGACAGCCTGATCAAGCGCGGCCTACGTGGGGTCAAGTTCATCGCCAGCGACGACCACGCCGGACTCAAGGCAGCGCGCAAAGCCATGTTTAACGGTATCCCGTGGCAGCGCTGCCAGTTTCACCTGCAGCACAACGCGCAGGGGTATATCTCCAAACTTGACCAGCGGGTCCCAGTGTCGCGCACGATCCGCTCGATCTTCAATGCTCCGGATGCGAACGAAGCAACACGGTTACTGGGCCTCGCCATCGAGGCCTGGCGTAGCGCGCATCCAAAGCTGGCGGCATGGGCTGAGACGAATCTGGCCGAGGGCTTTACGGTGTTTGGCTTGCCGCCAGAACACCGCGTGCGAATGCGAACGACCAACGGACTGGAGCGACTGAACAAGGAGATCAAACGTCGAACGCGCGTGGCCACGCTGTTCCCCAACTCCGCCAGTTGCCTACGACTGGTCACGGCAATCCTGTCCGAACAAGATGAGGAGTGGCTCACCGCAAAAATCTACCTGAACATGAACCCCTGACGCCGCGTATTCACAACGACCCAAAATCAGATTCCGGAAATTTACAGAAAAGAAGTTGCTTTATCATTTGCCGCCCCATGTGCATGTGGTGATGTCCGATAGGCGTGATGCGTTTGTGGATCTGGCTACGTTGGCTGTCACCAGTCGCACGCTGCGTGCATCAGATATTGCGGACGCACTGGAATGGACAGAGTCCAACCGTGCATATTGCGAGCAAGTTTTTAAGGAGTGCAACCCATGATTCACGACCGCCACCACACCATCGTCGCGCTCACGGTGCGCCCACCGTGCGCCTTAACGCTCACCTTCGCGGATGGGGTTACCCTGCCCCTTGACCTGGCACCATTCACCAACCTGTATCCTGCATTGGCAGCCCTGAAAGACCCGGCATTGTTTTCCACGGCCCGTGTTGACGAACGTGGCGGCTATGTGGTCTGGATTGACGACGATATGGAGATGGGCGCCGACAACCTGCGCAGCATGGCCGTAGAGCAAGCAGGCGGCATTGGCAATGAGCGCCTAGCCAACTGGATGCACAAACACAGCCTCACGCAAGCGAACGCTGCCGATGCCGTGGGCGTTTCCCGCAGGATGCTGAATTACTACCTGTCTGGGGCCAAAGCCATACCAAAAACCGTCTGGCTGGCTTGTTTGGGGTGGGAGGTTATGGAAGAGTTGCACAGGTGAATGATGCTTTGCGGGACTAACTGCGCACCTGGTGCTCCGACCCAGAAATATCGAAAAAATCCCTCGCCATCGCAAGTTTCCCGAATCCGGCCCGATACCGCAGACGGACCTTGAACATCAGGTTCGTCGTCGCGAACGCAGCGGGGCGATCCAGGTTGCCGCGCCGCTGGCGCTCCTCCCGATGACGGGTGACAGGTAGCGCCTAAAAATGAATGCCTCGCATCATCTCCGACATGGCAATCGCCTCGGGCGAGAGCTTGGCCTTGGCCGCCACTTCGCCCGGTTTGGCGCCCTTGGCGGCCGCGCTGTCGGGGAACATGCGAAAGGTGGTGTTCATGATGATCTGCGTGATGCGCGGCGCGGCGGCGTGCAGCAGTTCGCCCGCAATGCCCAGCCGCGTGGAGACGCGCACCGGCTTGTCGATGCAGGCGCGCACGATCATGTCGGCCGCTTCCTCGGGCTGGAGCAGCGGCATGCTGTCGTAGATCTTGGTCGGCGCGGTCATGGGCGTACGCACCAGCGGCATGTTGACGGTGGTGAAGGTGACGCCCTGATCGGCGAACTCGCTGGCGGCGCAGGCGGTCCAGGCGTCCAGCGCCGCCTTGCTCGCCACATAGGCCGAGAAACGCGGCGCGCTCACCAGCACGCTGATGGAGCTGATGTTCACCACATGGCCACGGCGCTTGGCCACCATGCCCGGCAGCAGGCCCATGGTGACGCGCAGACTGCCGAAGTAGTTGAGCTGCATGGTGCGCTCGAAGTCGTGAAAGCGGTCGTAGCTGGCCTCGATGGCGCGGCGAATGGAGCGTCCGGCGTTGTTGATCAGGAAGTCGACGCCGCCGTGCTGCTCCTGCACCTGCTGCACAAAGGCGGCGCAACTGGCTTCGTCGGCAATGTCGACCGAGTAGCTGAACACCTGCGCTGCCTTGCCGGCGAAGTCTCGGATTTCCTTGAGCGCAGAGGCCAGCTTGTCTTCGTCGCGGCCGCAGATCAGGGTGATGGCGCCGGCTTGCGCAAAGCGACACGCGGCCGACAGACCGATGCCCGAAGACCCCCCGGTCACCAGCACCACTTTGCCACCCACCGTGCCCTTGAGGCTGCGGTCCACGAACAGCGCCGGATCAAGATGGCGCTCCCAGTAGTCCCACAGGCGCCAGGCGTAGTCGTTCAGGTTCGGGCACTCGATGCCGCTGCCCTTGAGCGCAGCGTCGGTTTCGCGCCGGTCGAAGCGCGTCGGGTAGTTGATGAAGGTGAGGATGTCTTCGGGCACGCCCAGGTCCTTGATCACTGCGCGGTAGATGCGGCGCACCGGCGCCAGCGCCATCAGGCCCTTGCGCACGCTCTTGGGAATGAAGCCCAGCAGCGCCGCGTTGATGAACAAATTCATCTTGGGCGCGTGCGCGGCACGGCTGAAGATGTCCAGCACGTCGCCCACGCGGTAGCCCATGGGGTCGACCAGATGGAAGCACTTGCCCTTGATCACGCTGCGCGAATGCGAGATGTGCTCCAGCGCATTCACCACGAAGTCGACCGGAACGATGTTGATGCGCCCGCCCTCCAAGCCG
>CAITXW010000076.1 GCA_903896425.1 uncultured beta proteobacterium
GCGCAGCAAGCGATGCAGAGGGCAAACGCCTCGATGATGTCAGCAAGTGGTTGAGGTGTCGTGTTACACGACACCGCGGTGCGTGAACAGCCTGATGCGGTATGCCAGCAAAAGACACATAGCCGGCGTTCGCCGGAACCGCATGAAACCCGGCGGAAAGTCATAAGCCGACCTTGAATTTCGCCGTAACCAGCCGTTCGCAACCGAGCCTAAAAACCGGGAAGCTGTCACAGCTGGGACCCCTACATTGCAGTCAATGAGCAGCCCTGCTTGTGCGGGTGTAACTTCTTAACTCGGCAACACCGCCATCTCTCGCCATGCAGGATCAGGCTTCCACATCTTGACCCAACCCGGCAATTCAGCAGCAGGCATCGGGTGTGCAATGCCATAGCCTTGCGCCAACTCGCAGCCAAGTTGCAAGAGCATCAAACCATGATCTGTTGTCTCGACTCCTTCGGCAATCACCTTCAGGTCAAAACCACTGGCCAATTTGAGGACAGCGATCAGAATCAGCAGGCTGTCGCTGCTGCCAAGCATGTCACGGATAAAGTTTTGCTCGATCTTGAGATACTTCACCGGCAGTTTCTTCAGGTATGTCAGCGATGAACTGCCGCTGCCAAAGTCGTCGAGCGTGCATTCAACGCCGATTCCTCGACACGCTTGAACAACTTGGGACACCTTGGCCACCTCGTAGGCCGCGCAGGCTTCCCGTATCTCGAGTCCCAGGCTGGCGGGCTTGATCCCCGGATGTACGGCCAGTGCTTCGCGCAAGCGTTCTACAAAATCCGGGCGCATCAAATGACGCTCCCCAATATTGACGCTGACCGGGATATTGAGTCCGTCTTGCTGCCAACGCTCAATTTGCAGCAAAGCACTCTCGATCACCCACTGACCCACCTCGATGGCCAGCGGGTGGTCTTGGATCATTGGCAGAAAAATCGCGGGTGGCAGCAAACCGCGCTGCGGATGTATCCAACGGATCAGGGCTTCGACGCCGATCACCTCGCCGGTGCGCAAGTTCACGGTGGGCTGGTACTCCAGCACCAGTTGATGTTCAAGCAAGGCGCGACGGATGTTTTCCATGCTTTCATGGTGCGCACGCACACTGCGGTCCTGCTCAGCATCAAAAATGCAATAGCGGTTCTTGCCGGATTGCTTGGCCTGGTACATGGCCTGATCGGCTTGGCGCAGCAATTGCTCGGCATCAATGTCGGCGGGCTGCCTTGTCGCTTGCGGATAAAAAGCGACCCCCAGACTGGCGGAAACCTGCAGTCGCACCTCGCCAAAGTTGACCGTCTGGGCTGCAGCAGCGAGCAGGCGGTTGAGCATCGGTGCGCTGGCGTCCACATCGGCCAAATCCGCCATAAGTGCAACGAACTCGTCTCCACCCAGGCGCGCCAGGATGTCCCCATCTCGCAGCGCCGCTTTCATGCGTTCGGCCAGCGTGATCAGGACATGGTCTCCGGCGTCGTGGCCGTGCGTGTCATTGACGGCCTTGAACCCGTCAAGGTCGATAAAAACCACGGCCAGGTGCTGGCCACGGCGCCGGGTTTGCATCAGGGTCTGCGCCAGAAGCTCCCCAAACAAAGCGCGGTTCGGCAATTTGGTCAGGCTGTCGTAGCGAGCGATATGTTCGAGTTGCCGCTTCTGCCGCTCCAGCGCTTGCAGCAGTTCGTTCTTCTCGTCCATTTGGCGCGCCAAATCGGTGTGTGTCTGACGCTCAAGCAGTATGCGCAGCTCCTGTCGACGCGCACGCATCAAGGTCAGTGTGGTCAGTATGGCAAACAGCACGCCAGCACCAATTGCACCGATGGACACCAGGCGCACAGTGGAGTAGCGTTCGACCGCCTGCCGATACTCCTGCTTCGCCACATTAAGCTGAATTTGCATCAGGTCCTCAAGCCCCAACTGCAACTGTGCGTCCAGAGGGAGTATCTTTTCACGGATCAACCCCTGAACGCTGGCAATGTCATTGGCATGCAGGGCTGCCACTGCCGGCAGCATCCCCTCTTGCTCGAACTGGACGTGGTCCTGCGCGAATTTGGCGGCGAGCTTTTCTTCCTCTTGGGTAAGGTAGGTAGCCATATAGGACGCCCAGGTCTTATTGATTACGACCGAGGTACTGCTCAGTTCGGCAAGATTGTCTGCAATCACCTGCGGCCTTGGGTCCTGAACGCTGGTATCAATCAATAATCGACTGCGCAGTAGCTGGTGTTGCATATCGCCGAGCAAACCGATCGCGACCGTGCGGTCCTCGTATACAGTCTTCAAGGCATCGTTGGATTGACGGATGCCAAACAGGCCCAGGCTGCCAATCGCCAGCAGTAGGCTTGACAACACCCCAACCAGCAGAAACAGGCGGGTCGATGACTTGATTTGACTCATTGCAGTTGGCTATCGACCCAAGCAGCAACCTGAAGGGGACTAAACGGCTTGACAAAGTAGGCATTAGCAGCGCGGATGCGCGCATCCAGCCAGTCAGCGGTCTGTCCGCGTGCACTCACCATACCGACAATGATGTCTTGAAGTGTGGAATCAGTTTTGATGAAATCGAGCAACTGCAAGCCGTCTATTTCGCCGGGCATCATGATGTCGAGCAGGATCAGTTTCGGCTGATGACGTTTGGTCAGTTCCAGTGCGGCAGTGGCGCTGTTGGCTACGAGCAAATCATATTTCTTGCTCAAGACGATGCGCATCAGCCGACAAACGTCGGGGTTGTCATCGACGACAAGAATGGTGTCGCGCCTTGCTGAGGTTGTACTGATTGTTTGTTGCGTCATCGGCTTGTCCTATTGATCCATTCGGCTATTGGTTATCAAGTTCAAGACAGTTTTATGCCATCAAGTATCATATTACAAGTCCAGGACAAATGTTTGGAGCTCTGATGAGCCAACCCCTTTGCACTTCGGCACAATGAACCAACCTCCGGTGGATGACCGCTTCCGAGATTTCGGGTTGATCGAATGATGAAACTGGACCTGCGACGGGAATGACCGGTCACGAGAAATCAACAGAAAATCTTCGCTCGCGGCGAATGCCGGCTAACGCTGCGAACCGGGTGCCTGACTTGCTCGATATCGGCAGGTGGGTGATGTGTCGTGTTACACGACAGCCGAAGGCGTTGACCCACGATAAAGGTGATCATTACACTGCGGTGTCGTGTAACACGACACTTGAGGCGGCGCATTTTTTTGATTCAGGTAAGATGGACGGATCAAAGGGATAAGTTTTAATTGCTTGCACATTTACTTGCACACCGCGTTTTGTGCCATGTAAGCTGTTGATTTATAACGGAATTATTTTACACAATCGTTTCATAATCCGCAAACCTTGTCGGACAAAGCTCAGCTGCGCACAGCGAGCCGCTTCTGTCCGCAACCGATATTGGAGACACCATGAGCTGGCTTGAAAAACTGCTACCCCCGAAGATCCTGCACACGGATCCAGCCGACCGGCGCAGCGTGCCTGAAGGCCTGTGGATCAAATGCCCGAGTTGCGACACCGTGCTCTACAAGACCGATCTCGAACAAAATCAGAACGTCTGTCCGACCTGCAGCCACCACCACCGCATCGGGGCGCGCGAACGGCTCAATGTGTTTCTGGACAACGAAGGCCGCTTCGAAGTCGGCCAGGAAGTTTTGCCGGTCGACGCCCTCAAGTTCAAGGACAGCCGCAAGTACCCGGAACGCCTGAAAGAAGCGCTGGAAAATACCGGCGAGACCGACGCACTGGTGGTGATGGGCGGCGCCGTGCACGGCATCGGCGTGGTCGCAGCCTGCTTTGAATTCGAGTTCATGGGTGGCAGCATGGGCTCGGTTGTCGGCGAGCGCTTTGTGCGCGGTGTGCACACCGCCATCGAACAAAAAGTGCCGTTTATCTGCTTCACCTCAACGGGTGGCGCGCGCATGCAGGAAGGGCTGCTGAGCCTGATGCAAATGGCCAAGACCAATGCCTCGCTGACCCGGCTGGCTAAAAAAGGCTTGCCCTTCATCAGCGTGCTGACCGACCCCACCATGGGCGGTGTCAGTGCCGGCTTTGCCTTCCTCGGTGATGTTGTCATCGCCGAACCCAAGGCCTTGATCGGTTTTGCCGGTCCCCGCGTCATTGAATCCACCATGCGGGTGGCTTTGCCGGAAGGATTCCAGCGCGCCGAATTTCTGCAAACCAAGGGCGCGATCGACTTCATCTGCGACCGTCGCGAACTGCGCAAGACCATTGCCAGTGCGCTGGCCATTCTGCAGCGCCAGCCGGCTGACGCGGTGATCTAAACAGCGCCTGGCCCGGCGCTTCAGACCATCTGCATGACGCCTGCCTGCAGATGCCCGAGCAGGATCGAGACAATCTGCAAGAGCACCAGAAGCACCAACGGCGACAGATCGATGCCGCCCACCAGCGGCACCAGACGGCGAATCGGCCGCAGCAGCGGGGCACACAGGCGTTCGATCAAATCCGTCAACGCCGAATGGGTCTGAAACCAGGACAGGACAGCGTAGACAATGACCAATCCCGTCAGGCTGGAAACCAGCAGACGCAGCAGCCCAAAGAAAGCCAGAATCGGCACCGCCAGCAAGCTGGCCGTTGCACCTGCCAGCAGCCAAAGCAGCAGAAATTGCACCAGCATCAGCAGATAAGCGCCCACCAGACTGGCCAGATCCCAGCGCCCCCATGCCGGCACCAACCGCCGCAAGGGCAAAACCAGCCAGTCGGTCAGGGCAAAGATGAAAGGCCCGAGCGGATTACCTGAACGCGCCGATAGCGGGATGCGTTGGTACTGCAGGTAAAGCCTCAGCAGACAGGCGCCGCCGAGCACGCCGGCGGCCACATCGAGCAAGAGGGAAATGATTTGGTAAAGCATAAGAATTTGCGGGACAGACTGCCGGTCATCATAGCGAGCGCAGCGCTCAACTTAAAATCTTATCTTTCGACCCGCCAGCCATCGACGCCCGTCCCTGGCTGCCACTACTGATTCACCTCTCATGTCTGACCAAACAACTGCCCCAGCGCCCCAGGACGAAAACCAGCTGATTCTTGAGCGGCAGGAAAAACTCAAGGCCATTCGCCAGCAACAGGCGCAGGGCAAGGGCGTCGCCTTTCCGAACGATTTCAAGCCGACCGACCACGCCGCCGACCTGTTTGCCGCGCACGCCGGTCAGACACCGGAAGCGCTGCTGGAGCAGGGCGCCACAGCCAAAGTGGCGGGGCGCATGATGCTCAAGCGCGTCATGGGCAAAGCCAGCTTCGCCACGCTGCAAGACAGCAGCGGGCGCATCCAGCTCTACATCAAGGGTGAAGACATCGGCGCCGATCTGTACGCCAGCTTCAAGCACTGGGATCTGGGCGACATCGTAGGCGCGGAGGGCCTGGTCTTCAAGACCAAGACCGGCGAACTGTCGATTCACGCCAGCAGCCTGCGCCTCTTGACCAAGAGCCTGCGCCCGATGCCCGACAAGCACCACGGCATGAACGACCAGGAAACCAAATACCGCCAGCGCTATGTCGACCTGATGACCGACGAAAGTACCCGCACGCGCTTTGTGGCGCGCAGCAAGGCAATCAGCGGCATTCGCGAATTCATGGTGGCGCACAACTTCCTGGAAGTGGAAACGCCCATGCTGCACCCGATTCCGGGCGGCGCCAACGCCAAGCCGTTCACAACGCACCACAACGCGCTGGACCAGCAGATGTTCCTGCGCATCGCGCCCGAGCTCTACCTCAAGCGCCTGATCGTCGGTGGCTTTGAGCGCGTGTTTGAGATCAACCGCAGCTTTCGCAACGAAGGCATCTCGGTACGGCACAACCCCGAATTCACCATGATGGAGTTCTACGCCGCCTACTGGGACTACCAGGACCTGATGACCTTTACCGAAGCGCTGGTGCGCGACGCCGCACAAAAATCACGCGGTACGCTGGAATTGAGCTACGGCGGCAAGCCGGTTGACCTGAGCCAGCCCTTTGAGCGTCTGACCATCGTCGAGGCCATCTGCAAGCATACCGAAGCCGGCCAAGCGCTGGAAGGCAGCGCGCATCTGAAGGTCGAGGACCGCGACTGGCTGATCCAGTCCTTGCGCAAGTTGGGCCTGAACGAAGCCAAGGACAAACTCTCCAGCCGCTCGCTGCCAAGCCTGCAGGTGATGTACTTTGAAGAAACGGTAGAAGAACAACTCTGGCAGCCAACCTTCATTTGCGAACACCCGGTCGAGATCTCGCCGCTGGCGCGCGCCAGCGACCATAGGCCCGGCGTGACCGAACGCTTTGAGCTCTACATCACCGGGCGCGAATTCGGCAACGGCTTCTCCGAGCTCAACGACGCGCAGGAACAGGCGGCGCGCTTCCAGTCCCAGGTCGCGGCCAAGGACGATGGTGACGACGAGGCCATGTACTACGACCACGACTTTATCCGTGCGCTGGAATACGGCATGCCCCCAACTGGCGGCTGTGGCGTCGGTCTGGACCGGCTCATGATGCTGCTCACCGACAGCAGCAGCATTCGCGACGTCATCCTGTTCCCGGCGCTGCGCCGCGAGGTTTGAAACCGCAGCTCAAGTACCTGCAAGGCTACGACGCCGACACCCTGCTGCGGGTCGATCAACTGCTCAGGGAACAGCGGCTCGGCCAGTGGTTGCAGGACCGGTATGCGCAGGCCCACGGTGTGCGCACCGACAAGGCGCTGTACGACTACGTGCAACAACTGCGCCAGGACTATCTGCGCGGCGCCGAGCCTGTCACCAAGGTCTTGTTTGACAGCAAGCTGCAGGTGGTTGCGCACGCGCTGGGCACGCACAGCACCATCGCGCGGGTGCAGGGTTCACGCCTGAAGGCCAAACGCGAGATCCGCATTGCCT
The DNA here is from genome assembly GCA_903896425.1 of uncultured beta proteobacterium. GTDB lineage: Bacteria > Pseudomonadota > Gammaproteobacteria > Burkholderiales > Burkholderiaceae_C > Rhodoferax. Next base: position 6,843 of record CAITXW010000076.1, read on the forward strand.
CTCTGTTCAAGGATGTGCCGGCCGAGTTCCTGAAGATGATCGCCGTGCACGAACTGGCGCACCTCAAGGAACGCGCACATGACAAAGCCTTCTACCAACTGTGCAGCCACATGGAGCCCAACTACCACCAACTGGAGTTTGAAGTGCGGGTTTATCTAACCCACCTCGACGCAACCGGCACGCGCCTGTGGGCACAGACTGCGTAATCAGCCCACGGCAGGCTAGCTAGCGCAATATGGCCTGCGGCAGCGTCTTGAGCTCACCCGGCAAGCCGCTCACATACTGTGCCAGTTCCTTGAGCTCAGCATTTGAAAACTGCTTGGCAACGCCCCCCATGATCGGGTTGCCCCGGCCCCAGGTTGGATTGCCCTCAGTCTTGTAGGACTTGAGCGCCACAAACAGGTAATCCGCATACTGACCGGCGATCTTCGGATAGCTCGGGTCAATCGGCTTGCTGAAGCTGTCACCATGGCAGGTGACGCAAGCGCCTTTCTTGACCAGCGCAGCGGCGCGCGCGTTGCCGTCTGCCGCCTTGCCCGGCACAGGGGGCGCATCCAGTTTGCCGTGCTCCTCGTAATAAACGGCCACATCGGCAATGTCCTGATCGTTCAGGTTGTCAACAATGCCACGCATGGTGGGATGCCGGCGGTCGCCCTTTTGGTAGGCCGTCAGCGCTGACACAATGTACTTGGCACTCTGCCCCGACACCTTGGGCACGCGGTAGACCTCGGGAAAACTGGCGCGGTAACCGGTGATGCCATGGCAGCCAATGCACATGGCGATTTTCTTTTCGCCGGCTTTGGCGTTACCTTTGATATCCTGCGCATTGGCAGGCAGGGCCGTCACACAGGCGACAAGCAGGGCGGGCAGCGATAGCAGGAATTTGTTCATTTTCAGGGGACAATCAACCAGAGTTTGAGATAGATCAAAAGTTCATTATATCGGTCGGCCTTCCTTCCCATACCCTCAACGCTGCTTTTCCAATCAAGCGAGAACCATGAAATTCCAAGGAACCAAAAACTACGTCGCCACCCAGGATCTGATGCTGTCAGTGAACGCCGCGATCACGCTGCAACGCCCGCTGCTGGTCAAGGGCGAGCCCGGCACCGGCAAGACCATGCTGGCCGAGGAGGTGGCCAGCGCCCTGAGCATGCCGCTGCTGCAATGGCACATCAAATCGACCACCAAGGCACAGCAGGGTCTGTATGAGTACGATGCCGTCAGCCGCCTGCGCGATTCCCAGTTGTCAGACATCGACGGTGGCGAGCGCGTCAAGAACATCCATAACTACATCATGAAGGGCGTGTTGTGGCAGGCCTTCACGGCCGAGGAACCGGTGGCGCTGTTGATCGACGAGATCGACAAGGCCGACATTGAATTTCCAAACGACCTGCTGCGTGAAATCGACCGCATGGAGTTCTACTGCTACGAGACGCGCGAGTTGATCAAGGCGAAGAACCGCCCGCTGGTGTTCATCACATCGAACAACGAGAAGGAACTGCCCGACGCCTTTCTGCGCCGCTGCTTCTTTCACTACATCAAATTCCCCGACGCCGACACCATGCGCAGCATTGTGGACGTGCACTTTCCAGGCCTGAAGAACGAGTTGCTGACGGCGGCGATGAAGACGTTTTATGACGTGCGCAACCTGCCAGGCCTGAAAAAGAAGCCCTCAACCAGTGAACTGCTGGACTGGCTCAAACTGCTGCTGGCCGAAGACATCCCGCTGGCAGCCCTGCAAAGCAAGGACGACAAGGTTGCGGTACCGCCGCTGGTGGGTGCACTGCTAAAAAATGAACAGGACGTCACCCTGTTCGAAAAACTGGTTTTCATGCAAAAGCACAATCGTTGAACATGGCTTACGTCGAACCGATCACCCTGGCCGCGCGCGGCATTGAACTGGTGCCGCTGGCACTAGAGCATGAAGCCGGCCTGCGCGCCGCCGCCCAGGACGGCGAACTGTGGCGCCTGCGTGTCACCTCGGTGCCCGAGCCGCAGCAAACGCGCCAGTACATCGAAGACGCACTGGCCATGCGCGAAGCCGGCAACCGCTTTGCCTTTGCCGTGCTCGAAGCCGGTACCGGCACGGTGCTGGGCTGCACCAGTTACCACGACATCGTCCCGGCGGTCAAACGCGTGGAGATCGGCTGGACCTGGTACGCCCGGCGCTGCCAGCGCAGCGCCGTCAACACCACGGCCAAACTGCTACTCATGACGCACGCGTTCGAAACTTTGGGCTGCCATGTGGTGGGCTGGCGCACCGACAACTTCAACTTTGCCTCGCAGGCAGCAATTGAGCGCCTGGGCGCCAAAAAGGATGGCGTCATCCGCGGCCACGCGCTGCGCCGCGACGGCACCATCCGCGACACCGTGATGTACAGCATGCGCGCCGGCGAATGGCCCGAGGCCAAGGCGCAGTTGCTGTACCTGCTTGACAGCAAGCCGCGCGTCTGAGTACGCTGACCCCGGCACCCGGAAAAAACCATGTTGATCGACTTCTTCTACACCCTGCGCTCGGCCAAACTGCCGGTCTCGGTCAAGGAATACCTGACGCTGCTTGAAGCCCTCTAGAAAGGTGTCGTCGGCCCCAACATGCCCGAGCCGGCCGACGACGCCGATGCCCGCGGCTACAAGATCGATGACTTTTACTACCTGAGTCGCACCACGCTGGTGAAGGACGAAAAGCACTACGACAAGTTTGATCGCGCCTTTGCCGCCTACTTCAAAGGCGTCGAGATGGTGGCGGACTTCACCAAAGAGATTCCGCTGGAGTGGCTGCGCAAGAACCTGGAGCTCAACCTGAGCCCGGAAGAACTCGCCAAGATCGAGAAGATGGGTTGGGACGAACTCATGGAGACGCTCAAAAAGCGTTTTGAAGAGCAGAAGGAACGCCACGAAGGGGGGTCGAAGTGGATCGGCACTGGCGGCACCAGCCCGTTTGGCGCCTACGGCCAGAACCCGCAGGGCATCCGCATCGGCCAGGACAAGAGCCGCAACAAGAGTGCCGTCAAGGTCTGGGACCAGCGCGCCTACAAGGACTACGACGACACGCAGGAACTTGGCACGCGCAACATCAAGGTCGCGCTGCGCCGCCTGCGCAAGTTTGCGCGCGAGGGCCATGAGGAAGAACTGGACCTGGACGACACCATCAAGTGCACCGCCGCCAACGCCGGCTACCTCGACATCAAGATGATTCCCGAGCGCCACAACAACGTCAAAGTACTGTTGCTGATGGACGTCGGCGGCACCATGGACGAGCACATCGCACGCGTGGAGGAACTGTTCTCGGCCACCAAGACCGAGTTCAA
>CAITXW010000077.1 GCA_903896425.1 uncultured beta proteobacterium
GGGGTCGAGGTTGCCGGTGGGCTCGTCGGCCAGCAGCAGGCTCGGTTTGTGCACCAGTGCGCGCGCAATCGCCACGCGCTGCAACTGCCCGCCGCTGAGTTGCTGCGGCAGGCGCGCACCCAGTCCGGCCAGGCCCACCGCGTCAAGCATGGCCTGCACCCGCGCGTCGTCGTGCTGGCCCAGCAGCAACAGCGGCAGGGCCACGTTCTGCGCCACGTCCAGGTGCGGCAGCACGTGAAAGGCCTGAAATACAAAGCCGGTTTTTTCACGGCGCAGGCGCGCCTTCTGCTCATCGTTCAGGCGGCCCAGCTCTTGCCCGTCGAGGATCACGCTGCCGCTGTCCCACGTGTCGAGTCCGGCCATGCAGTTGAGCAGGGTCGATTTGCCAACGCCCGATTCGCCCACGATGGCAACGAACTCGCCGTCGGCCACGGTCAGCGAGACCTGACTGAAGACGGCGACTTCGCCGTAGTGCTTGGCCAGATCGGTGATGACCAGACTCATGTCGGATTCGCCGTAAAAGTTTGCACCAGCGCCAGCACCTGCGCCAATGCATCGGGCGCATCGCAGGCCACGCTCTGGCGCTGTGGCATGGAGCGCAGCCAGGTGATCTGGCGCTTGGCGAGCTGGCGTGTGGCAAAGATGCCCTTGTCGCGCAGCTCGGCCATCGGCCACAGGCCTTCAAGTGCCTCCCAGGTCTGGCGGTAGCCGACGCAGCGCATCGAGGGCAGATCAGGGTGCAGGTCGCCGCGTGCGCGCAGCGCTCTCACTTCGTCGATCAGGCCGGCTTCCAGCATGGCGTCAAAGCGCTGGGCAATGCGCTGGTGCAACCAGGCGCGCTCGGTCGGCTCCAGTGAAATCAGCAGCGGCTTGCTGTCCGTTGTGGCCACAGCACCGGCGCTCTGCGTGTGAAATGACGACAGCGGCTGGCCGCTGGCGCGAAACACTTCAAGCGCGCGCTGGATGCGCTGCGAATCGGCCGGGTGCAGGCGCTGCGCCGTGACCGGATCAACCCGCGCCAGTTCGGCGTGCAGCGCAGCCCAGCCTTGCGTGCGTGCTTGTTCCTCGATGGCGGCGCGCAAGCTGGGGTCGGCCTTGGGCATGGCGTCGATGCCGACCATCAGCGCCTTGAAGTAGAGCATGGTGCCGCCGACCAAAAGTGGTAATCGGCCACGTGCCTGAATCTCGGCGATCAGCTGCTGTGCATCGGCCACGAATTCGGCCGCGCTATAGGCCTGCAGCGGGTCGCGGATATTGATCAGGTGGTGCGGTACGGCGGCGAGTTCGGCGGCGCTCGGCTTGGCCGTGCCGATGTCCATGCCGCGGTAGACCAGGGCCGAGTCAACGCTGATGATTTCGACATCGTGCTTGCGGGCAATCGCCAGTGCCGCTGCGGTCTTGCCCGAAGCAGTCGGACCTGCCAATGCGATGCAGGTGTCAATGGCCACCGCTGTTTCCGTATTTTTGCACCAGGGTCCAGGCGGCCAGTGTGACCAGCACGCTCCAAAACCAGATGCCGTAGACCAGCGGGAAAACCGTGCCGTCCATGTGGCCACCGAGCCAGCTCCCCATGACAAAGGCAACCATCATCATCAGGAAGCCGTTGAGGGCCGAGGCCGCGCCGGCAGCCTGCGGGAAGGGGCTGACGGCGCCGCTCTGGCCGCAGGGTTGATGGATGCCGTGGCCCAGCATGAACAGGATTTGCGGCAGCATGATGGCCCAGGGCGAATGCACACCGCCCAGCGCCATCAGTCCCATCAGACTGCCGCCAGAGAGCGTCAGAACGCTGGCGGTTTTCACCGTGCCGCAGACACCTTGTCGCGCGAGCAGCCAGCGGCAGGCGAAGGTGCCGATGATGTAAGCCAATGAATTGAAGAACATCACCATTCCGTACGCGGTTCGGCTCAGGCCCAGCACCTGGATGAAAACGAAGGAACTGGCGGCCAGAAAAGTGAACAGCCCGCCGTAGGAAGCGCTCGACAGCGCCGAGAAGGCCCAGAAGGTGGGGTTGCGCAGAATCGTGAGCCAGGTCCGCACCAGCGTGGCGGGCTCCAGTGCGCGCGGATTTTTATGCTGCACGGTTTCCTCAAAGCGCAGCGCGATCAGGGTCAGGCAGACCGCGCCGAAGATGGTATGTGTCAGCAGTGCCATGCGCCAACTGAACAGTTCCGACAGCAAACCTCCCAAGGGCGGGCCCAGACAGGCCATCACGCCCAGGCCGCTTAGACCTTTGGACATGGCGCGTGCACCTTGCGCCGGTGTGTACAGGTCGCGCACGATGGCGCGTGCGCACATCACGCCAGCGCCCATGGCGGCGCCCTGGATCGTGCGCCAGATGATCAGCAGGCTCATGCTCGGTGCCAGCGTGCTGCCGATGGACGCCAGCACATAGGCCATCATTCCGATCAGCAGGATCGGGCGCCGGCCGAAGCGGTCCGACAGCGGGCCCCAGATCAGTTGCGACAGGCCAAAAGCCATCAGCAAGGCCGTCAGCGTCAGTTGTGCCTGCGCCATGCTGGCGCCAAAGCCCTCGGTCAGGGCCGGCAGGGCTGGCAGATAGAGGTCGGTTGTGATTGGCTGCAGGCCCAGCAGCAGCGAAAGAAACAAGACCGTCAGAGAGGGAGACATGGCAGCAAGGTTAGCAGATCAGGACCTGCGCAACTTGATCAGGTCGGCCGACAGCGCCGTGCCGCAGATGATGATGGTGGCGCACAGCAGCATCCAGAGCGAGACGGTTTCGCCCAGGAAGATCAGACCGTAGATGACGGCGAAAACCGGCAGCACAAAGGTGACGGTGAGCGCACGTGCCGGACCGATGTTTTCGATCAACCAGAAGAACAGGATGTAGGCGACACCAGTGCACAGCACGCCCAGCGCCAGCACCGCCATCCAGGCCCCGGCGCCAGGTGTCTGCGGCGGCCAGAACCAGAGCGCCGGCAGTACCAGGAACAGGGCGGCGCCAAGCTGACTGCCGGCGGCGGTAACCAGGGCCGGCAGGCCGCCCAGATAACGTTTGGTGAAGCTCGCGGCAATCGCGTAGCAGACACAGGCCAGCAGGCAGGCCAGCACGGCCCAGCCGCTGGAAAGCCCGGACGCATCGGGCTTGAAGCTGGCCTTGTCCCAGGCCAGCATGGAGACCCCGACAAACCCGATCACCAGACCCAGCATGCGCATGCGATGCGGCCGGTCCCCCAGCCAGAGCCAGGCCACCAACGCGCCAAACAGCGGTACGCTGGCATTGAGGATGGCCGACAGTCCGGTGCTGATGCTCAGCAGCGCGTAGGTGAAGCAGGCAAACGGAATGGCCGAGTTGAAAATGCCGACAAACAGCACCTTGCGCCAGTGTTGCGCCAGTTGCGGCCCGAGGCCGCGCCCGAGCAGGATCGGCATCAGGAACAGCGTGGCGATGCACACACGCAGACCGGCTGTCGGCAGGGCACCAAACGCGTGGCCGCCGATGCGCATGAACAGGAAGGATGCGCCCCATAGCGCTGCCAGCGCAATGAACCGGCCGATCCAGGAGCGGGTGGGCCGCACCGGCTTCAAACCTGACTCTCGCGTTGCAGCAGTTTGACCTTGCGTTCCAAACCGCCGGCGTAGCCGGTCAGTGCGCCGTGTGCGCCAAGCACACGGTGACAGGGCACGACGATGCTGAGCGGGTTGCGCCCCACAGCGCCGCCGACGGCGCGCACAGCAGCCGGTTTGCCAATGGCCTTGCTCAACGCGCCGTAGCTGGTGTGGGTGCCGTAAGCAATGCCCTGCAGGGCGCGCCAGACGGCCTGCTGGAACGGCGTGCCGTTTCCCAGGTCCAGCGGCAGCTCGAACTGCCGGCGCTTTCCAGCGAAATATTCTGACAACTGGGTCGCTGTCTGGCGCAGCACGGGATCGGCATCGGTGCGCGCCCAAGCGCTGCTGTCTGGCAGGTGGCGCTGGTCTTCGAACCAGACACCGGCCAGGCGTGCGCCGTTGGCAGCCAGGATCATGGGGCCAAGCGGACTAAGGTAGCGGCTTTGAATCAGGTTGGGCGGGAATTTCATGGGCCCGATGATACGCGTTGGTCGTTGTGCATGAGGCTCTCAGCAGGGGTGTTTTGGACCTCCTGACCGGCCAGGGCAGCCGCCTACAATCTGACGCACAGCGCACGATCATCAACTTTCAAGGTGAGTTCTTTATGCAGTTTTCTGCTTCCATATTCAAGGCCTACGACATCCGCGGCATCGTGCCGAGCACCATCAACGAGGAAATGGCCGAGGCGCTGGGACGCGCCTTCGGCACCGTGGCGCGCAGCGAGGGCGAAAAGACAGTGGCGGTGGCGCGCGATGGCCGCCTGACCGGCGCGGCGCTCAGCGCGGCGCTGATGCGCGGCTTGGTGGCGTCGGGCGTCGAGGTCATCGACATCGGCATGGCGACAACGCCGATGCTTTACTTTGCTGCCAGCACCCTGTGCCGCAGCGGCATCCAGGTCACCGGCAGTCACAACCCGAAAGACCACAACGGCTTCAAGATGGTGCTGGCCGGGCGTGCCATTTACGGCGAGGAAATCCAGGCCCTGCGCCGCATCATGGAGGACGAATCCTGGTCGCTGCAGAGCGGCGGGCGTCAGCGTGACGTCGATGTGCTGCCAGCCTATGTTGCGCGCATCGTCGGCGACATCAAATTGGCGCGTCCGCTCAAGATCATTGTTGATTGCGGCAACGGCATCGCCGGTGCCTCGGCGCCGGCGATCCTGCGCGCCATTGGTTGCGACGTGACCGAGATGTACAGCGAGGTCGATGGCAGTTTTCCGAATCACCACCCGGACCCGAGCAAGCCCGAGAACCTGCGTGACCTGATCGCCGCACTGCAGGCCAGCGACGCCGACCTGGGACTGGCCTTCGATGGCGACGGCGACCGCCTGGGCATCGTCACCAGCAGCGGCAACAACATCTACCCCGATCGCCAGCTCATGCTGTTCGCGCAGGATGTGCTCAGCCGCGTGCCCGGTGGCACCATCCTCTACGACGTCAAGTGCACGCAGCGTCTCGCGCCGGCGATCACAGCGGCCGGCGGCGTGCCGCTGATTTACAAGACCGGGCACTCGCTGATCAAGGCGAAGATGAAGGAGCTTGACTCCCCGCTGGGCGGCGAAATGAGCGGCCACATTTTCTTCAAGGAACGCTGGTTTGGTTTTGACGATGGCACCTATGCGGGTTGTCGCCTGCTCGAAATCCTCAGCCGCTCGACCGACCCGAGCGCCGTGCTCGACGCGCTGCCGACCAGTTTCTCGACGCCCGAGCTCAACGTGAAATGCGCTGAGGGTGAGGCGCATACGCTGGTGGCGCAGTTGCAGGCAGCGGCGCATTTCGCGGCACCTGCGGTGCTCAACCCGATTGA
>CAITXW010000078.1 GCA_903896425.1 uncultured beta proteobacterium
GAACTCCAGATGGGTTTGCGTTCCCTGCATGAAGCCCTTGCCCCAGAAACCGCCCGAGCCGATGGCGATCATGCCCTGGATGATGTGAAAGCCCTTGCCCAATGGGTCGCGTGTGGGGTCAAGCAGGGTGCAGATGCGCTGTTGCTGGTAATCGTGCAACAGCGGCCAACGCACACCGTCGGCACACAGTTGCGGCTCAAATCCCACCACCAGCGCCACCGCCAGCACACCAAGCAGCACTGGCGGCACGATCCACTTCCAGGACAGCCCAGCGAAAAAAATGACTGACAAACCGGCCGACAGCACCAGCACCGCCGTGCCCAGGTCCGGCTGACGCACGATCAAGGCAATCGGCAGGGCCAGCAACAAGGCTGCCACCGCGAAATCGATCGGGCGCAACTGGCCCTCGCGCTTCTGGAACCACCAGGCCAGCATCAAGGGCACGGCGATCTTGAGGATTTCGCTCGGCTGGATGGTGATGCCGACATTGAGCCAGCGCCGCGCGCCCTTCTTGGTAACGCCAAAGATCGCCACCGCAATCAGCAGCGTCACGCCGGCCACATACAGCGGCAGCGCCAGCGCCATCAAGCGCTGCGGCGGGATCTGCGCCACGACAAACAGAATCACACCAGCCAGCAGCATGTTGCGGCCATGGTCCTCAAAGCGGCTGCCCTGGTCGTAGCCCGATGAATACATGGTTAGCAGCCCGGCGCAGGCGAGCATAAAAATGCCAAAGGCCAGTGGCCCGTCAAAACCACGAAACCAGGGGGAGATGAGCTGCCAGAGGGAGGGACGCTTGAAGACGACTGCCATTGCTGGATTATCCCTTGTTGCGCTCCTTTATGATGCGCCGATGCCTGCTCAGCCCCGTACCACTCACCTGCTCTATCTGCACGGTTTCCGCTCGTCGCCGCAATCGGTCAAGGCGCGCCTGACGGCCGAGCACCTGCGACGCCAACACCCTGACCTGATCTGGTATTGCCCGCAGCTGCCACCATCGCCGCACGACGCAATGGCCATGGTGCTGAAAGGCATCTATGAGTGGCCGCGTGACAACATGGCCGTCATCGGCTCATCACTGGGTGGTTTTTATGCGACCTGGGTCGCCGAGCAAACCGGCTGCAAGGCGGTGCTGCTCAATCCGGCGGTCAACCCGGCGCGTGATCTTGCCAAGCACATCGGTGAGCAAAGCAACTGGCACGATCCGCAGGAGCGCTTTTTCTTTCGGCCCGAGTTCGTGCAGGAATTGCGCGATTTGAGACTGCCCAAGCTGACACGACTCGAACGCTACCTGGCCGTCATTGCCAAAGGCGACGAATTGTTGGACTGGCGCGAGATGCACGCCCGTTATCTCGGCGCCAAACTGATCCTGCTTGAAGGTAGCGACCACGGACTGAGCGACTTTGAGCAGCATCTCTCGGTGATCATGGCATTTCTGGGTCTGAATCCGTGAGACGCCAACACCACCGTAGCGGTTTGTGAGCATGTGCCAAAAAAAGCCCCCGGCCATTTGACCGGGGGCGTTTGAAAGAAGCTGTTTGGAGGCTTAGGCGCGATAGGCCTTGTAGCCGGCCCGGGCAATCAGGGCGATGCCGACGAAGGGCAGTGTCACTGCATAGACCAGACCGATGAACGGAGCGGCCAGGAACACGGCGACTTCCTTGGCGGCTGCGAGTGCTTGCCAGGTTGCCGGGGCTTTGACGAGGGCCTTGCCACCGATGACAGCCAGCATGGCCAGACCGACGAAGGGCAGTGCC
>CAITXW010000079.1 GCA_903896425.1 uncultured beta proteobacterium
CGATCTTGAAGTGACGGCGATTGGTGGCCTGAAGGAAAAACTGTTGGCCGCCTTGCGCGGCGGCATCAAGACCGTGCTGATCCCCGAGGAGAATGCGAAGGACTTGCAGGACATTCCGGCCAACGTCAAGAACGGGCTGGAGATCATCCCCGTCAAGTGGATCGACAAGGTGCTGGAACTGGCGCTTGAGCGCATGCCCACTCCATTGCCTGATGAGGAGCCGGCAGCTGTTGTCGCAGCTTTGGCACCGGTGGCTGCGACAGAGGTGGTGGCGCACGCGGCGGGCACGGCAGTAAAGCATTGAGGGCGGATCTTTTTCCTCCCTCCTCGGCCAGCTTCGAAATATGGGCTATAATTCGAGACTTGCAATGCGGGAATAGCTCAGTTGGTAGAGCGCAACCTTGCCAAGGTTGTGGTCGAGAGTTCGAGACTCTTTTCCCGCTCCAATTTTTAAAGGGAAGTTCATGCTTCCCTTTTTTGTTAGTGTCGAGCTGTGGTCATCGGTGACCTGTGACGCAAAGCAATATGGCGCGATAGCAAAGCGGTTATGCAACGGATTGCAAATCCGTCTAGCCCGGTTCGACTCCGGGTCGCGCCTCCAGGGTTCCAGCCCCGCCAACGCCAGTTGGCGGGGCTTTTTTCTGGCATTTTTCGAGCTTGTCAGCAACTTAAAACAAGCGGCATACTTAAACTGATTGGGACTATTGAGGTTCAGCAGCCCGGATGGTGAAATTGGTAGACACAGCGGACTTAAAATCCGCCGCTTCCGTCATTGGGGCGTACCGGTTCGACCCCGGTTCCGGGCACCAATGCTAGATAGTTCGCTATACAAACAGTAGCAATCGGTATTTGAATTCAGTCGTCTGTCCTGCGATGTAACAGCGGATGTAAGACCGTTTTCTGAATCCGGGCTCTACCAGTTTGACTTGTTGTCAACGGCTGCCGAGAACCGCGCTTTTCCGGCTTTTTGAACGCGGTTTTGGATTGCGGCTTCTCATGACTCTGGTCACCTCCCAGGATGGCCCCTCGCTGGCGCGCCCGACCCGGTGGAAATTACAATCCACGTCGCCACCGTCTAGAATTTTTTGGCACGCAAATAGACGGTCGGAGCACTACGCACGCGCACGCTAGGTTGCCTCGGCAATGGGCCCTGAAGCACTGTTTAAAGTGGACCCGGGATTTGAGACAGTAGTTTAGGCAGGACACTGTCACAAGAAACGGGGAAATCATGAGCGAAACGAAGAAGCGAAAAGTGCACCTGCCGGAGTTCAAGGCGAAGGTCGGTCTGGAAGCCTTGCGTGGGGTCAAGACGATCAATGAGATTGGTCAGGAGTACGGGGTGCACCCGGTGCAGGTCAGCCAGTGGAGGAAGGAAATCCAGGAGCAAGCGAAGACGCTGTTTGGCACCAAGCGCGGGCCGCAGCCGGTGGCGGCGCACAGTGAGCCGGATCGGCTTTATGGCGAAATCGGTCGCCTGAAGATGGAATTGGACTGGCTCAAAAAAAAGTCAGGGATCAGCCTGCCATGATGCGCCAAGCCTGGATCGGCAGCGACGCTGCCGTGACCGTGGTTCGCCAGTGTGTCTTGGCGGGCGTCTCGCGCGCGACGCTGTACGCACGGCGTCGACCAACGCCAATCATCGAAGCCGATCAGCTTCTCAAGCGGCTGATCGACGAGGAATACACCCGCCACCCCTTTTACGGCAGCCGCAAAATGGTTCTGCACTTGGGTCGCTGCGGGCACACCGTCAACCGCAAAAGGACGCAGCGCCTGATGCGCTCGCTGGGCCTGGCAGGGATGGCGCCGGGACCAAATACGAGCCGCTCGCATCCTCAACACAAGGTCTACCCGTACCTGCTGCGTGGCGTGGCCGTCGTGCGGCCAAATCAGGTCTGGAGCACAGACATCACGTACATCCGCCTGGCGCGCGGGTTCGTCTACCTGGTGGCGATCATCGACTGGTACTCCCGGCGCGTGCTGAGTTGGCGCATCAGCAACAGCATGGAGGCGGTGTTCTGCGTGGACTGTCTGGAAGACGCCTTGCGTGCCCACGGCAAGCCTGAAGTGTTTAACAGCGACCAAGGGGCCCAGTTCACAAGTGACAGCTTTACCGGCGTGCTCAACCGCGAGCGCATCACGATCAGCATGGACGGTCGCGGGCGCGCCTTTGACAACATCTTCGTCGAGCGGCTTTGGCGCAGCGTCAAGCACGAGGACGTGTACCTCAAGGGCTACGCCACTGTGGGCGAGTTGCTGCTCGGGCTTACCCAGTACTTCAGCTTTTACAACGGCGAGCGTCCGCACCAGGGGCTGAAAAACCGAACCCCCGACTCGGTCTACCAAAGTGCGGCAGGTGGCGGCGCCATGATCGTGAATAAATACGGAGCCATAGAGGGAATCCCAATTCCGCTTCGCTCCACAGGGAGTACGTTCGCGGAAGACGAATTGAGAAATTCAGGGATTCAGGAAGAGGAAAACCGGGGCAGCGCCGTCCAGCTGCGAGTGGAATCGAGTGCAACTTAAACTGAGTTCAAATTTGTCTTGACTCTGGGGTCCACTTTATGCCACTTCCATTGATGCTCATCGTGCCACTGGTCGAGGTAAAGACCCCGCCGCTCAACAAAAACGAGCCGTTGTCGGTAATGTTTGAATCGCCGCCGGCAAAGTTGCCGCCTGACTGACTGAAGCTTGAACTGCCTATGGTCAGGGTATTGCCGGAATTTTGCGTCACGGTGCCGTTGTAGCCGCTGTTGATCTGCATTCCCTGGACGTTGGCATTGGCGTTGATGCTGGCATTCTTTTGACTGGTGGCGTCGAAGATGGCGCTATGGGTCGAATCCGGCACGGCGTTGCCCATCCAGTTGCCGGTCGTGCTCCAGTTGTTGTCCGCGCCCAGGCCGATCCAGGTGCCCGTAGCCGTGCTGTCGAACACCCAGCCGGCGTTGTTGGGCACGGCCGTGGTGTTCCTGCCGCGCGCGTCGATGGAGCTTGCGTTGGTGTTGTAGGAGTCCTGCACCGAA
>CAITXW010000080.1 GCA_903896425.1 uncultured beta proteobacterium
ACGTGTCGGCCTTGTACGGGCCGGCCTTGCCCACGCCGATGTAGGCGGCCTGCTCGTCGGTCAGTTCGCTCAGCATGGCGCCGACCTTCTTCAGGTGCAATCGCGCGACCTTTTCGTCGAGGTGTTTGGGCAGCACATAGACCTTGCCGACCTTGTATTCCTTGGGCTTGGTGAAAAGTTCGATCTGCGCGATGGTCTGGTTGGCAAAGCTCGACGACATCACAAAGCTGGGGTGGCCCGTGCCGCAACCCAGGTTCACCAGACGGCCCTTGGCCAGCAGGATGATGCGCTTGGACGGCGTCTTGCCCTTGGCCGGGAAGATCACGTGATCGACCTGCGGCTTGATCTCTTCCCACTTGCACTTGTCAAGCGAAGCGACGTCGATCTCGTTGTCAAAGTGGCCGATGTTGCAAACGATAGCCTGGTCTTTCATGGCCGCCATGTGCTTGTAGGTGATGACGTTCTTGTTGCCGGTGCAGGTCACGAAGATGTCGCACTTGTCGGCCGCGTATTCCATGGTCACGACCTTGTAACCTTCCATCGCCGCTTGCAAGGCGTTGATCGGGTCGATCTCGGTCACCCAGACCTGGGCCGAGAGCGCACGCAGGGCCTGGGCCGAGCCCTTGCCAACGTCGCCGTAGCCGGCAACGCAGGCCACCTTGCCGGCGATCATCACGTCGGTAGCACGCTTGATGGCGTCCACCAGCGACTCGCGGCACCCGTACAGGTTGTCGAACTTGCTCTTGGTCACCGAGTCGTTGACGTTGATGGCGCGCAGCTTCAGGCTGCCCTTGGCCGACATCTCGTTGAGGCGGTGCACGCCGGTCGTGGTTTCTTCGGTCACGCCGATGATGTGCTTCAGGCGCCGGCTGTACCAGGTCGGGTCCAGTTTGAGCTTGGCCTTGATCGCGTTGAAGAGGCAAATCTCTTCTTCGCTGCCGGGCTTGGCCAGCAACTTGATGTCGGTCTCGGCGCGGGCGCCGAGGTGCATCAACAGCGTGGCGTCGCCACCGTCGTCCAGAATCATGTTCGGGCCTTCGGTCTTGGAACCCTTGGGGCCAAATTCAAAGATGCGGTGCGTGTAGTCCCAGTAGTCAACCCGGGTCTCGCCCTTGTAGGCAAAGACCGGTGTGCCGGCTTCCACCAGCGCGGCAGCAGCGTGGTCCTGCGTCGAGAAAATGTTGCACGAAGCCCAGCGCACTTCGGCGCCGAGTGCTTGCAGCGTCTCGACCAGCACGCCGGTCTGGATCGTCATGTGCAGCGAGCCGGTGATGCGCGCGCCCTTGAGCGGTTGCGACTTGGCGAACTCCTCGCGAATCGCCATCAAACCGGGCATTTCGGTCTGGGCAATGTTCAATTCCTTGCGACCCCAGGCGGCCAGGCTCAGGTCGGCAATCACGTGATCTTGGTTCTTGACAGTTTTCGATGCGGCGCTCATGGCTTACTCCAATTTGATTTGAAAAGCCACTGCCGGCGCGGGTGATCTTGTTTAAAGACTCACCTCACTGAGCAGTGGGTGAGCGCGGTTGATGCGATGACCGGGCCGTAGCCAGATCATGCGGTCCGAGCCTCATTCAACAAATGTGAACTGCAACGCTCCTCGGATGAGCCGCGATTATACGAAATGTGCCGCCGTTTAGAATCCATGGCCCTCCACCCGCGTGGAGCCAACTGGAATCCACCTGTGTCTTTTGCCAACGAAACCCGCCGCCGCCGCACCTTTGCCATCATTTCCCACCCGGACGCCGGCAAGACCACGCTGACCGAAAAGTTGCTGCTGTTCTCGGGTGCGATCCAGATCGCGGGCTCGGTGAAAGCGCGCAAAGCGACGCGCCACGCCACCAGCGACTGGATGGAGATCGAAAAGCAGCGTGGCATCTCGGTTGCCAGTTCGGTGATGCAGATGCTGTACCGCGACCACGTCATCAACCTGCTCGACACGCCCGGCCACAAAGACTTCAGTGAAGACACCTACCGCGTGCTGACCGCCGTTGATTCGGCGCTGATGGTGATCGACGCCGCCAACGGCGTTGAGGCGCAGACACGCCGCCTGATCGAAGTCTGCCGCCAGCGCAACACGCCCATCATCACCTTCGTCAACAAGATGGACCGCGAAGTGCGCGAGCCGCTCGACATCCTCGACGAGATCGAACGCGAACTCGGCATGCCCTGCGTGCCCATGACTTGGCCGGTGGGCCAGGGCAAGACCTTCGGCGGCATCATCAACCTGCGCACGCAGGTGATGACGGTGTTCGAATCCGGCAGCGAGCG